>NZ_JAHXYO010000025.1:0-77554 GCF_019969905.1 Rahnella sp. GSA61A
TGCCTTATCAGCTGAGTTTTAGCGGTGCAGTGTCGGAGATATTACGGTTGTTAATCGGGCTGCCGTGGGCATCAGCGGGAGCCATCCCGGGTCATCTGAAGCATTTTTACAGCAACGCAGCGATGCTCAAACTGCCCTCGAGACGTGAGCGTGAATATGTCAGGGAAGTGAGAGAAAAAAGGTCGAAATATCCCTTAAAAAACAATGCCGGTCACCTTAAGTGACCGGCATTACGCCGCAGCGTTCCTTTCAGCAGAGAGCGGGGCGCTGATTAATCCGCGCGCCCCATATAACGACGTTCTGCGATATGAATACGGATTTTGTCGCCAGAACTCAGGTATTCAGGAACCTGAATGTTCAGACCGGTGCTCATGACCGCAGGTTTGGTGCGGGAACTGGCGGAAGCGCCTTTGATGCCCGGTGCCGTTTCCACGATTTCCAGATCCACCGTCTGCGGCATTTCAAGCGCCAGCAGCTGGCTGTCCAGCGTCAGAACCTGCATGCCCTGCAAACCTTCTTCAGGGATGAACAGCAGTTCGTCTTCAATCTGCGCCTTATTAAAGGTGTAGGGCGTGAAGTCTTCGTCATCCATAAAGATGTATTCGTCACCATCAACGTAAGAGAAGTTCACTTTACGACGGGTCAGGGTAACGGTATCCAGGATATCGTCGCCTTTGAAGCGCTCTTCCACTTTGCCACCAGTACGAACGTCAGCGAAACGCATTTTGTACAAGGTGCTGGCACCACGGGCGCTCGGGCTCTGAACATCAATATCTTTTACCAGCAGCAATTTGCCGTCGTAGTTCACAACGAAGCCGCGTTTAATTTCGTTAGCACGTGCCATATAAATAACCTGTCAGGAGAGAGATAAATAATTTGCGACACGTTACCCGCGCCGCTGATTTCAGGCAAGCAGATAGCGTAAAAAGAGTCGCGAAAATCCGCTTTATGACGCATATTTTGCGCTTCGCCTGCCGGTATGAAAAATGTTCGGGTTATCGTGTTACAGAGTCGTAAATATTTCGCTGGTGGCGCATTACGCTGCCTGCTATTGTCGCGGCTCAAAATGAGGCCTGAGGAGGCTGTTGATGGACTGTCGTACTGATTGCGGAGCCTGTTGCATAGCGCCTTCAATTTCCAGCCCGATCCCGGGAATGCCAGACGGTAAGCCTGCCAATACGCGCTGTGTTCAGCTGGCTGATAACTTTCTGTGTAAGATTTTCACCTCACCACTGCGTCCGAAAGTTTGCGCCAGCCTGCAGGCCAGCCGCGAAATGTGCTTTACACATCGCGACCAGGCGCTGACTTATCTGATTCAGCTTGAGGCAGATACCGCGCCTTAAACCACCGCTGCGGGCACGTCTTCCGCCGGTTTATCGACGTTTTTCACATTCCAGATACATAACACCGAACCAATCACCATCGCCAGTGCGGCATAAAATACCGCATGGTATGTCCAGAACTGGGCGATCACCCCGGCCAGCGAACCGGCCAGGATCCAGCCCGCCCGCGTTGAATTGGTAAATAACGTGGTGGCCGCGCCTGCCTGACCCGGCATCAGATCCTGGAAATACAGCATGCCGATCCCGGCCAGAATGCCGATGAAAATTGCGTTCAGCAACTGTAAAGCAATCAGCATTGCCGCACCGGTAGTAAACAGAATGCCGCCGTAGAAAATCACCCCCGCCAGCACAGCGAAACGCATCAGGAAGCGTTTCCCCAACTGTTTAGCCAGATATCCGGCGATCAGCATGGTCGGAATTTCCAGACAGGCTGCACTGCCCATCAGTACCCCTGCCAGTTTTTCCGGCAGACCCAGTTCACGCACCACATACAGCGGCATATTGATCAGATAAATGCTGTTTGCTGCCCACATCAGTGAACAGGCGATGAACAGCATCAGCGTATCACGGCGGTTACGGCGTGGTGCTTCCAGCGTGGCGGTGGTCTTGATGTGCGCCTTGGGCATCGAAGGCAGGAACATCCACACCATCACGCCGCACAGCAAGAAAGCCAGCGTGGCAGCGCAGTACATAAAGGTAAAACCAAAGCCCATCGACAGGGCAAAGGCCAGCGGCGGTCCGACGACCCATGCCAGCGAAACCTGTGCGCGCAAAATGGAGCTGAACATTACGGCTTCGCGACCAGTTTTTTCGGAATGCTCCCGCGCTAACGCGAACATCTGCGGGTTCGCTGTGGAACCAAAGCTCGACAGCAAAACGCCGATGAACAGCAGGATAAAGTAATTACGGTTAAAGGCGAAAAGCACACAAGCCAGCGCACCCAGAATGCAGCAATACAAAATCAGCGTTTTGCGGTCACCGCGTTGATCAGACCAGGTCGCCAGCAACTGGCTGACGAAGATGCCAATCACGGCACTGCCGGTAAAGAAGATACCCACCATAAACGGGCTGACGTGAACCTGAGAAGTGAGGAACAGGCTGAGCGTCGGGGTCTGTAACGCGCCTGCAATGCCGGTAAGGAAGGCGATGATCAGAAAAGCAGTTGACGTCATGTCGGGTAAACGGCGGGCTGACGTTGTAGAAATTCGCATTAGCTAAGTGAACCAGAAGTAGAAGAGGGGACGAAATTTGCGCGAATGTTACGACAGTTTAAAAAAAACAAAAACAGGTTTTGATCATCAAAAATGTAAACCACAGTGAATTTGCCATACTGAATAATAAAACCGCACTTTGTGTCAAAAATGACCGGACGAGGCGTCGCGTCTTCACCGCAATATTGTCCGCAGAGAAGGGGGCAGCTTGCGTCAGCATTTTTCGTCAGCCTGACTTCAGCATTTGCGTTAAGTTATCCGTTTCGGAAAGCTCTCAGAAAGGAAACTGTGCGTAACATCAAAAAATCGTTACGCAAAATCAGGGAAAGCTTGATTTAAATACAGGCCGGATTGAGACTTCTTGAAACGTTTCAGCGTTGTCGGTTTTTCTTCTGAAATCTGATGGCGCTCCTTTTTTCTCAGTAAAGCTGAAACGATTCAATTTCAGCAGGAGAGGAGAATTATGTTCCAACTGTCACAGCAAGATATTCATCTCGGTGCGGCTGCCAGCGATAAGCAGGACGCTATTCGCCAGGTTGCAGCAGCACTGACTCAGGCCGGTCGCGTCAGCGCAGGTTATGTAGACGGCATGCTGGCGCGTGAGTTGCAAACCTCTACTTACCTTGGCAACGGCATCGCAATCCCGCATGGCACCACAGATACCCGTGATCTGGTGCTTGATACCGGTGTGCAGGTTTTCCAGTTTCCGCAAGGGATTACCTGGGGCGAAGGCCAGACGGCATATGTCGTGATCGGCATCGCAGCTCGTTCTGATGAACACCTCGGTTTGCTGCGTCAGCTGACGCACGTCTTAAGTGACGACAGCGTGGCTGATCGCCTGGCAAAAACAGATTCCGCTGAAGAATTACGCAGCCTGCTGATGGGCGAAAAAAATGCGGCTGAATTCCTGTTTGATAGCCAGTTGATCGCAGTCGATGTGGCCGCAGAAAACCTGATCACGTTACAGGCGCTGAACGCTGGCCGCCTGAAAGAGATTGGCGCTGTCGATACCGCTTTTGTCAGCGATGTGATCAGCCGTAAACCGCTGAACCTCGGGCAGGGCATCTGGCTGAGCGACAGCACCGAAGGCAACCTGAAAAGTGCTGCAACGGTAAGCCGTGCACAGCAGGTATTTGATCTGGATGGCGAAAAAGTCTCCATGCTGCTGACGATTTCCGTTGCTGACGATCAGCCGCTCGATGTGCTGAACTACCTCAGTGATTTGCTGATTGCCAACAAAGCTGAACGCTTGCTGACGGCAGATTCCGTCGGTGTGCTGGCATTGCTGACCAGCGAAGTCGAAGAACAAGCCAACGTGCTGACCGCTGAATACGTTATCCGTAACGAACACGGCTTGCACGCCCGTCCGGGTACCGCACTGGTGAACGTTATTAAACAGTTCAGCAGCGAAATCACGGTAACGAATCTTGATGGCAGCGGTAAACCTGCCAACGGCCGCAGCCTGATGAAAGTCGTGGCGCTGGGCGTGAAAAAAGGTCACCACCTGCGTTTTACCGCGAGTGGTGAGGATGCAGAGCTGGCATTAAAAACCATCGGTGAAGCGATTGCTGAAGGTCTTGGGGAGGGCGCATGAGCCGTCGGGTCGCCACAATTACCTTAAACCCGGCCTATGATCTGGTCGGATACTGCCCCGAAATCGAACGGGGTGAAGTCAACCTGGTACAAACCACCGGCCTGCACGCGGCAGGTAAAGGGATTAACGTTGCCAAAGTGCTGAAAGATCTCGGCATCGATGTCACCGTTGGCGGTTTCCTCGGTAAAGAAAATCAGGATGGCTTCCAGCTGTTATTCAGCGATCTGGGTATTGCGAACCGCTTCCAGGTGGTTAATGGCCGCACCCGTATCAATGTCAAACTGACTGAAAAAGATGGTGAAGTCAGCGATTTCAATTTCTCCGGCTTCAACGTCACGCCTGCTGACTGGGAACGTTTCGTAACGGATTCCCTGTCATGGCTGGGCCAGTTCGACATGGTTGCCGTCAGCGGCAGTCTGCCAGCGGGTGTTGATCCTGACGCTTTCACCGACTGGATGAAACGTCTGCGCGCACAGTGCCCGTGCATCATCTTCGACAGCAGCCGTGAAGCGCTGGTTGCCGGTCTGAAAGCCGCGCCCTGGCTGGTGAAACCTAACCGCCGTGAACTGGAAATCTGGGCTGGCCGTAAATTGCCGGAACTGAGCGACGTGGTAGAAGCCGCGCATGCCCTGCGTGATCAGGGGATCGCCCATGTGGTGATTTCTCTGGGTGCTGAAGGTGCATTGTGGGTTAACGCCTCCGGTGCGTGGATCGCTAAACCGCCAGCCTGTGAAGTCGTCAGCACCGTGGGTGCTGGTGATTCCATGGTCGGTGGTCTGATCTACGGTTTGCTGATGCGTGAATCCAGTGAACATACGCTACGACTGGCCACTGCTGTTGCTGCCCTGGCTGTCAGCCAGAGTAATGTCGGTGTCACCGATCGTCCGCAACTCGCGGCGATGATGGCCCGTGTTGATCTGAAACCCTTTTAATCCGCAGGAGTCAGAATGAAAATGCTGCTGATGATAGACAGTTCGCTGGGACAGGCTCGCAGCCAACTGGCAAAAAATTTGCTCGCTGCTGCTGCGGCGAAAGCAGGCCACTCGTTGACCGAACAGGCCGCTGACGCTGATGTAGTGATTGTGGCCGGTGAAACCGTGCCAAACGAACCTGCGCTGGCTGGCAAAAATATTTATACCGGTAATGTGGCTGATGCAGTCCGTGATCCGGAGGCTTTCCTGCAACGCGCTGTGGCTGAAGCTAAACCTTATGTCGCACCTGTTGCGGCAGCCGTTGCCGCTCCGGCAGCCAGCGGCCCGAAACGTATCGTCGCCATCACTGCCTGCCCGACCGGTGTTGCACACACCTTTATGGCTGCAGAAGCGATTGAAACTGAAGCCAAAAAACGTGGCTGGTGGGTAAAAGTTGAAACCCGCGGTTCTGTAGGTGCAGGCAATGCTATTACACCGGAAGAAGTTGCAGCGGCCGATCTGGTGATTGTCGCGGCTGACATCGAAGTGGATCTGGCGAAGTTTGCCGGTAAGCCGATGTACCGCACGTCTACCGGTCTGGCACTGAAAAAGACCAAACAGGAACTGGACAAAGCGCTGGTTGAAGCTGAAGTGTTTGAGCCGAAATCTCAGGGCGCAGCGACGGGTACCAGGAAGAAAGAAGCGGGCGGCGCAGGCCCATACCGTCACCTGCTGACCGGCGTGTCTTACATGCTGCCAATGGTGGTTGCGGGTGGTCTGTGTATCGCACTGTCATTTGTCTTCGGTATCAAAGCCTTTGAAGTGAAAGGCACGCTGGCGGCGGCATTGATGCAAATCGGTGGCGCTTCAGCCTTCGCGCTGATGGTGCCGGTTCTGGCCGGTTTCATTGCCTTCTCTATCGCTGACCGTCCGGGCCTGACGCCGGGTCTTATCGGCGGCATGCTGGCTGTCAGCACCGGTGCTGGTTTCCTCGGTGGTATCATCGCAGGTTTCCTGGCGGGTTATGTGGCGAAAGCCATCAGCGGCAAGCTGAAATTACCGCAAAGTATGGAAGCGCTGAAACCTATCCTGATTATTCCGCTGGTGGCGAGTCTGATTACCGGTCTGGTGATGATTTACGTGGTCGGTACGCCGGTTGCTAAAATCATGGCGGGTCTGACTGCCTGGCTGCAATCTTTGGGTACAGCCAATGCGGTACTGCTCGGCGCAATTCTCGGTGCGATGATGTGTACCGACATGGGTGGCCCGGTGAACAAAGCTGCTTACGCGTTCGGTGTGGCACTGCTGAGTTCTTCCGTCTACGCACCAATGGCCGCCATCATGGCTGCCGGTATGGTGCCACCTCTGGCGATGGGGCTGGCGACATTGCTGGCGCGTCATAAGTTCGAGCAAAGCGAACGTGAAGGCGGTAAAGCGGCGCTGGTATTGGGCTTGTGCTTTATC
This sequence comes from Rahnella sp. GSA61A, assembly GCF_019969905.1. Taxonomy (NCBI): domain Bacteria; kingdom Pseudomonadati; phylum Pseudomonadota; class Gammaproteobacteria; order Enterobacterales; family Yersiniaceae; genus Rahnella; species Rahnella sp. GSA61A. Next base: position 6,524 of record NZ_JAHXYO010000025.1, read on the forward strand.
TCTGAAGGTGCGATTCCGTTTGCGGCCCGTGACCCGATGCGTGTTCTGCCATGCTGTATCGCAGGTGGTGCACTGACCGGTGCGCTGTCGATGGCATTCCACGCACAACTGATGGCACCACACGGCGGTCTGTTCGTACTGCTGATCCCAGGTGCAATCACGCCGGTTCTCGGTTATCTGGTGGCGATTATCGCCGGTACGGTTCTGGCGGGTGGCGCATACGCGATTCTGAAACGTTCAGATGCTGCGGTAGCCGCGAAAGCTGCTGCATAACAGTAAATCGTTAAAAAACAAAAAGGCGCGACATGTGAATGTCGCGCCTTTTTTATTGCGCCTTCCCTTCGCAGGGGAGGGCGCCGACCGGAATTTACGGTAAAAACTACGCCGCGGCTTCGTCATTCTCGGCAGTCTGCTGCGCTTTCAGCCAGGCGATTTCATCTTTCCAGATATCCGGATTGACAGTTTCGAGGATCATCGGGATGCCGTCGAAACGTGCATCTTTCATAATCCAGCTGAATACGGTATTGCCGATATTGCCTTCGCCAAGGCTGTGGTGGCGGTCAACGCGGCTGTTGAACTCGCTTTTCGCGTCGTTGAGGTGCATCCCTCGCAGATATTGAAAACCAACCACCTCTTCAAAGTGCTTAAAGGTTTTCTCGCATTCTTCTGCCGTGCGCAGGTCGTAACCTGCCGCAAAGGCATGGCAGGTATCGATACAGACGCCAACGCGGCTTTTGTCTTCCACGCCTTCAATAATTTTGGCCAGATGCTCGAAGCGGAAGCCAAGATTGCTGCCCTGACCGGCGGTGTTTTCGATAACCGCAGTCACGCCTTTGGTTTTATCCAGCGCAATGTTCAGGGATTCAGAAATCAGCGCCAGGCATTTATCTTCTTCGATTTGCATCAGGTGGCTGCCCGGATGGAAATTCAGCAGCGACAGGCCCAGCTGTTCACAACGTTGCAGCTCATCGAGAAACGCCTCGCGGGATTTCTCCAGCGCCTCAGTCACCGGGTGCCCGAGGTTAATCAGGTAGCTGTCGTGCGGCAAAATCTGATTGCTTTGGTAACCGTATTTTTCACAGGCCACTTTGAATTTTTCGATGACGTCTTCCGGCAACGGTGCGGCTTTCCACTGACGCTGATTCTTGGTGAAAAGCGCAAAAGCCGTGGCTTCCAGCTCGTGTGCCCTCAGAACCGCCTGATCGACACCCCCGGCCGCACTCACGTGTGCTCCCACAAACTTCATTTTTGCTCCTCAGTTATTCATCGCGTTTATGGACAAATGATAGCGCCTCCGGGCAGGAGGCGCAGCACTGAAGTGTTAAAAGCAGCAATATCAGCCAAAAAGATGCTGAACCACTTGGTTGATACCGGCACCGCCGACAATCAGCCAGATAAACAGCAACGCCGCCAGCAGCATCGGTTTAAGCCCCGCCTGACGCAGTGCGCTCATGTGGGTGGTCAGCCCGAGCGCCGCCATCGCCATCGCCAGCAGCACGGTATCGAGCGTAATCAGCGCCGGGATCCAGCTGTGTGGCAAAATATTCAGCGAGTTGAATGCTGCCACCAGAATAAACAGCAGGGCAAACCATGGGATAGTTATATTGCGCATGCCCGCATTCTGGCCACCTTGTTGTACCTCTTTACGTGACTTCCAGCCAGAGAGCAGCAGCAGGAATGGTGCCAGCATCATGACGCGGATCATCTTGGCGATCACTGCCGCGTTTTCCGCATCCGGGCTGACACCCTGACCGGCCGCCACGACCTGCGCCACTTCGTGAACCGTCGAACCGGTGTAAATGCCGAACTGAGCAGCGGTAAAACTCAGCCAGTGATACTGCGCATTCAGATGCCATAACCACGGATACAGAAAGATTGCGGCTGTCCCGAAGATAACGACAGTGGCGACTGCAACCGTTACTTTCTCTGCTTTGGCATTCAGCACCGGTTCCGTCGCCATCACCGCCGCTGCGCCACAGATGCTGCTGCCTGCGCCAATCAGCATCGCGGTATCGCGATCCAGTTTAAACACCCGCTGTCCAAGCCAGCAGGCGAGGGCGAAAGTGGAACACAACATCAGCGCGTCGATCACAATACCGGTCGCGCCGACATCGGCGATTTGTGCGAAGGTCAGCCGCAAGCCGTAAAGGATAATCCCCAGACGCAACAGACGTTGTTTCGCCAGCGTCACGCCGTCTTCGCACCAGGGTTTTGCAGCCGGATATACCGTATTGCCGACCACCATGCCGATGACAATCGCCAGCGTCAGTGCGCTCAGGCCGAGATGACTCAGTGCAGGAATATCGCTCAGCCAGAGCGCGAGTGCAGTGATCACACCGGTCAGCGCCAGGCCGGGTAACACGCGGCCAAAGCCCGACAAATGGGGTAAAGGGTGTTTATCCGCCGTCTTTTTATTTTCATTTTTAAGCGCAAGTGTACTCATTGTCCGTTCCTCGTTCAGGAGTGATGAAACAAGGCTACGCCGCGCTTATATAAAAATGAAATAGATTATTACTTTATAACCTAGCTGTAAAACTGGTATAAAACCTTCATTCAAAAGAGACCTGCAAGGCAAGGGTCTATACTTAAAGCACAGCGTGCTGTCAGGCGCGTGAGAATAGCGGGACATTTATGCACATAACATTGCGACAACTTGAAGTTTTCGCCGAGGTGCTGAAAAGCGGTTCGACCACGCAGGCGTCGGTTGTGCTTTCATTATCACAATCGGCGGTCAGTGCGGCGCTGGCCGATATCGAAGGGCAGCTTGGCGTGCAGTTATTTGACCGTGTCGGGAAGCGGCTGGTAATTAATGAGCATGGGCGTTTACTGTATCCGAAAGCGCTGGCGTTGCTCGAACAGGCGGGCGAAATCGAGCGACTGTTCAATCACGATAACGGTTCGCTGCGCATCGGCGCGAGCAGCACCATCGGCAACTATATGCTGCCGGCGATGATCGCGGATTACCGCCTGGATTTCCCCAATACGCCGCTGGAGCTGAATGTCGGTAATACCAATGATGTTATTAACGCGGTGGCGGATTTTCGTGTCGATCTCGGTCTGATCGAAGGCCCGTGTCAGATGCCGGAACTGATCACCCAGCCCTGGCTGGATGATGAACTGGTGGTGTTTGTCGCGCCGGAAAATCCGCTGGCAGGGCGGGTCGTTTCGCTGGAATCGCTGGCGCGTGAACCCTGGATCCTGCGCGAGCGCGGTTCCGGTACCCGTGAGGTGTTAGATCATCTGCTGTTGCCTCAGTTGCCGGATTTTAACCTGGTGATGGAACTGGGGAATTCCGAGGCCATTAAGCACGCTGTAAGGCATGGCATCGGGATCAGTTGCCTCTCGCGGCGGGTGATTTCTGAGCAGCTGAGCAGCGGTTCGCTGGTGGAAATCCGGCTGCCCGTCGCGCCGCTGGTGCGTAAGCTTTACCTGATTCATCACCGGCAAAAACATATCTCCGGCGCATTATCACGTTTTCTAACCTATTGTCGCGAAGCCCAATAACGGTCTTTCACTAATGATCTGCGGCCAGTTATGAAGGTGTCTTATAACAGGTCGTTCCTGCTATTCAGAGCGGCAGGTTTTGCTACAATCCGCGCTTAAATTTGCACATGACGAGCGGATATAGGGAAAAAATGGCTCAACAACCTACAAAAAATACGCAGGTGGCTCCCACACTGCGTCGCGAGCTGAAGGCACGTCACTTAACGATGATCGCCATAGGCGGTTCAATTGGTACGGGGTTATTCGTTGCATCAGGTGCGACAGTTTCCCAGGCAGGCCCGGGTGGGGCACTGCTTTCCTACGCATTAATCGGCATCATGGTTTACTTCCTGATGACCAGCCTCGGTGAGCTGGCGGCGTTCATGCCGGTTTCCGGTTCATTCTCCACTTACGGCTCCCGTTATGTTGAAGAAGGCTTCGGTTTCGCACTGGGCTGGAACTACTGGTACAACTGGGCAGTCACCATCGCGGTTGACCTGGTGGCCTCACAACTGGTGATGAATTACTGGTTCCCGGACACACCGGGCTGGATCTGGAGCGCCTTGTTCCTTGGTCTGATTTTCCTGCTCAACTACATTTCCGTGCGCGGTTTTGGCGAGGCGGAATACTGGTTCTCGCTGATCAAAGTGGTTACCGTCATCATCTTTATCGCCGTTGGCGTCCTGATGATCACCGGCATTATGCGCGGTGCTGAAACGGCGGGCTGGCATAACTGGGCCATCGGGGATGCGCCGTTTGCAGGCGGATTTGCCTCGATGATAGGCGTGGCGATGATTGTCGGTTTCTCCTTCCAGGGCACTGAACTGATCGGGGTGGCGGCGGGCGAATCTGAGAATCCGGGCAAGAATATTCCGCGCGCGGTGCGTCAGGTTTTCTGGCGTATTCTGCTGTTCTATATTCTGGCGATTCTGGTGATCAGCCTGATCATTCCTTATACCGATCCGAACCTGCTGCGTAATGAAGTCGGCGATATCTCGGTAAGTCCGTTCACGCTGGTATTCCGTAATGCGGGTCTGTTATCAGCGGCGGCGGTAATGAATGCTGTGATCCTGACGGCGGTACTGTCAGCCGGTAACTCCGGAATGTACGCCTCAACCCGCATGCTGTTTACCCTGGCGAGCGAAGGCAAAGCGCCGCGCATATTCGCTAAGCTGTCGAAAGGGGGTGTGCCGCGTAACGCGCTGTATGCCACCACTATCGTGGCGGCGTTGTGTTTCCTGAGCTCAATGTTTGGTAATCAGACCGTTTACCTGTGGCTGCTGAACACGTCGGGCATGACCGGTTTCATCGCCTGGCTGGGGATTGCGGTCAGCCATTACCGCTTCCGTCGCGGTTATGTCTTACAGGGCCGTGATCTGAAGAGACTGCCTTATCTGTCAGGTTTCTTCCCGTTCGGCCCGGTTTTCGCCTTTGTGTTGTGTCTGATCATTACGCTGGGCCAGAACTATCAGGCATTCCTGAAAGACACCATTGACTGGGGTGGCGTAGCGGCGACTTACATTGGCTTGCCACTGTTCCTGATCATCTGGTTCGGCTACAAGCTGAGCAAAGGCACTAAAGTGGTGAAATACAGCGAAATGGAATTCCCGGATCACGTCGATAAGTAACAGACCCCGATTTCCATGGCATTGAAAAGCGGAGCTCAGGCTCCGCTTTTTCATGCCTGCGATTCACGCCAGGAGACCCATTACGTCATGCTTTGTTACGCCCTTGTTTACTTTGAATGTCTGATAGGTTTTGCAAAACACATTGATAATTATTATCATTTATTTCCTTCCTACGGGAACCCCAGAACATGTTCTCCCGCCGTAAGTTTTAACTTAATGAGATTGAAGCGAAAATGAGTGCAACTACCGAACCCACCCTGAGGGTGAACGTCAACGCCGAAGACAGCGTTATGGGGCGATACCAGAATATCGTGCGCCGCCGTCTGTTAGTTATGCTGATCCTGGTACTGGCGATTGTCGTTTCACTGGTGATTGATTTCATTATGGGGCCTTCGGGGTTATCGCTCGGCACATTGTGGAAAACGCTGTTTGACGCCGCAGCGGCGGATCCGGGCACGCGGGTGATTGTCTGGGATATTCGTCTGCCTTACGCGCTGATGGCGGTGGCGGTTGGTATGTCACTGGGCCTTGCCGGTGCTGAAATGCAGACCATCCTCAATAACCCGCTGGCCAGTCCGTTTACGCTGGGCGTGTCTTCTGCTGCGGCGTTTGGTGCGGCGCTGGCGATTGTGCTTGGCATTGGTATTCCGGGCGTGCCGGATCAATGGTTTATCTCCGCCAACGCCTTCATTTTTGCTTTATTTGCCGCACTGATGCTCGACGGTATCACCCGCTGGACGCGCGTTGCCAGCTCCGGTGTGGTGCTGTTTGGTATCGCACTGGTCTTTACCTTCAACGCACTGGTTTCGCTGATGCAGTTTATCGCCACCGAAGACACCTTACAGGGGCTGGTTTTCTGGACGATGGGCAGCCTGGCGAGGGCGTCGTGGGTGAAACTCGGCGTGATGGTGCTGGCATTCCTGATTTTATTGCCGTGGTCGATGATGAGCGCGTGGAAACTCACCGCGCTGCGTCTGGGTGAAGATCGTGCCGTCAGTTTTGGTATCGACGTGCGTCGCCTGCGCCTCGGTACGTTACTGCGCATCAGTATTCTTTCCGCACTGGCGGTGGCTTTCGTCGGGCCGATCGGTTTTATCGGGCTGGTGGCGCCGCATATCGCCCGCCTGATGTTTGGTGAAGATCACCGTTTTTATCTGCCCGCCAGTGCGCTGATTGGCGCGCTGGTGTTGTCGATGGCGTCGGTAGCCTCTAAAAATCTGGTGCCGGGCGTCATTATTCCTGTCGGTATCGTGACGTCTCTGGTTGGCGTGCCGTTCTTCCTGAGTATTATTCTGCGCCACCGGGGGAACATCTGATGTCTGCGATGTTAGAAACGCGTCCTGAAGATTTACTGAATGCTGCTACGCAGGGCCTGCAAATCCGCGATTTCAACGCCGGATATCCGAAGCGCCGCGTGATCCGCAATCTGAATGTACCGATGTTGCCACGCGGGAAAATTACCGTTCTGCTCGGGCCAAATGGCAGCGGTAAGTCGACGCTGCTGCGTTCTCTCGCCGGGCTTAACCGTGCGGAAGGGCAACTGATGCTCGACGGACACGATTTAATGCCGATGCCGTTTGCACGACGTGCAGAGCAGGTGGTGTATCTGCCGCAAACTCTGCCTGCGGGCGTACATCTGCATGTGCTGGAATCCATTATCGTGGCGCAGCGCGCGTCCGGCGGCGGTAAAGGCAAGAATGCGGAAGGTACCGACACAGTGATGGCGCTTTTGCGTCAGTTGGGTATCGAACATCTGGCGCTGAGTTATCTCGATCAGCTTTCCGGTGGTCAGAAGCAACTGGTTGGCCTGGCGCAATCGTTGATCCGTCAGCCGTCATTACTCCTGCTGGACGAACCGCTCAGCGCACTCGATCTCAACTACCAGTTCCATGTCATGGATCTGGTGCGCAAGGAAACGCAGAAACGCAATATCGTGACAGTGGTTGTGGTGCATGACATCAATATCGCCCTGCGTCATGGCGACCGCGTGCTGATGCTTAAAGACGGTAATCTGATTGCCGATGGCGAGCCGGAAGACGTGATCACTGCCGACAGTCTGGCGCGGGTCTACGGTGTACGCGGCAGAATTGAGCGCTGCTCGCAGGGGACACCGCAGATATTGATCGATGGGTTAGTGGGGAATCCGGAGATTTAACGCGATGTCCTGACAAAAGGCAGACATTACTCAGGCGTTCACCGTTCCGCTCCCTCCCCTGCGAAGGGGAGGGCTGGGGTGGGGTATTAAAGCAAAAACGTTGGGTGAAGTTTCCGCTCAGGCAATTGATTTACAGTCTAAAACCCCCTCCCAACCTCCCCCTTCGCAGGGGGAGGAGCAAACCGCAACGGGCTTATTTCCCGCTCCACGCCTTCAAATTCTGCTCCCGCGCTGACAGTTTCTGCTCAGGCGTCAGCTTGTTGTAATCCTTCGCCAGACCACTTTCCCAGTCACCGTACAGCGGATTTGGCAGCACGATATATTGTGTACCGAAGTGCTGATGGTTCTGATTCACAAACGCCCGACGCTGCTCGTTGCCCTGATGGTAGGTGGCAGAACCAAAGTCATTCAGGTTGTCGCCGATGTAAATCACCACGTGATAACCCGCGGCTTTGATGGAATCAAAACGTGCCTGCTTGTTGGAGGTATCAGAACTCAGCAGCATGGTTTTTTCATTGGCGCCGGTAAAGCCCAGACGGTTCATATTATCCAGTGTCGCGGCGTATTCGCTGGTTTTGCGATTGGACACGTAGAACATCGTGCCGCCGTGAGTGTTGACATAATTAGCGAATTCAACCGCACCGGGAACGGCCGTTGCCTGGCGGGCTGCTGTCCACTGAGACCAGGTCTTGCTGTCGAATGGCTTGTTCGCTTTGACCTGCCACGCACTGTATGCGCTGTTATCGAGCATGGTTTCATCGAGGTCAACGACAACGGCTTTCTTCTGACCAGCCAGAGGCTGCGCCTGATCGAAAGCCATTTTGGCCGTGTTAAATGCCTGATAAGCCAGCGCCTGATATTCACCGGATTGCTGGAACCAGTTCAGTGCCATGACGGACTGATCGTTCAGCTTCTGCTGGGCATCGGTTTTTTGCTGCGCACAGCCACTGAGGGCCAGCATGATTAAAGCACTGGTGGTGCAAAGCGAAATTTTATTCATTGGTTGTCCCTATGCTTGTTACGAAGGATTCGCATTCATGAAAATCGTTAAAACTTTAGCAGATTCAGCGGGGTGTGAAAGAATAAATGATGAGTTACGCGAGATGTGCCGGAAAATGACAGAAATGAAAAAGGCCGGAGGGTGAGTCCGGCCAAAAAAATCAAAGACAGAGAAATAACAATGAGGGGGTAAAACGCTTAAATTTAGAACTGATAAACCAAGCCAACGGCAGTGATATCGTCGTTGTTCAGAGCCAGTTTATTGTCGTCAGACAGTTGGTTGATTTTATAATCAACATACGCAGACATATTTTTGTTGAAATAATAGGTCGCGGCTACGTCAACGTATTTAACCAGGTCGGCATCACCGATATTCTCAATATCTTTTGCTTTAGTCTGGACATAACCCAGTGAAGGGCGCAGGCCATTTTCAAACTGATATTGTGCAACGGCTTCGAAGGTTTGTGTTTTATTCGCAAAACCGCTGCCAGCCGGTGCGCCTGCAATTCCGCCAGGGACGGTGATTGCCACCATATTACGGGTTTCAGCATACATTGCGGCTAAATAAACGCCATTTGCGTCATATTTCATGCCGCCAGTCCATGCGTCTGCTTTATCACCTTTGCCGTAAGTGGAATTACTCTGAGCAGTTGTGCGGTCAGAAGAAGCATAGGCACCACCCAGGCTCACGCCGCTGTCACCCAGTGCGTAAGTGGTGGAAAGTGCATAACCGTCGCCGTTAGCTGTGCTGCTGCCGCGACCGTCGTTTTCATTTTTGCCCTGGTACTGAACGGCAACGTTCAGACCGTCAACCAGGCCGAAGAAGCCACGGTTACGGTAGGTGGCTACGCCGTTGGTACGGCCAGTCATGAAGCGGTCAGCCTTGGTATAACCGTCGCCGCCGAATTCAGGGAACATATCGGTCCAGGCTTCAACGTCGTACAGCGCACCGTAGTTACGGCCATAGTCGACGGAACCGTATTGACCGAATTTCAGGCCAGCGAAGGCCAGACGGGTTTTGGTGCCGGTGGTGCTTGGCGTTTTGCTGTCAGATTCAGCATGGTTAGCCATGACGTTGTATTCCCACTGGCCGTAGCCGGTGATCAGGTCATTAATTTGTGTCTGGCCTTTAAAACCGAAACGAATATAACTCTGGTCGCCGTCATTGCTGGCAGCGTCAGAGAAGTAATGCAGACCTTTCACTTTACCGTACAGGTCCAGTTTATTGCCGTCTTTATTATAAACTTCCGCTGCGTGTGCGCCTGATGCAATCAATAAACCAGGAATTAAAAGTGCCAGAATATTACGTTTCATGAATTTTTACCCTGCATTTTCTATTAAAAGCTTTTTGGGAAAGCTTTATATGAAGTCTTATGGAAAGACGCTAATCACCATTTTTTGCTGTGCATTCCGTGTGGACTCGGATTTTTCTCAGCGAGAGTTTTTTACCGTATTTTTGTGATCAATTTATGACAGTCAGAAATGAACTTTTTCTTTTTTTACACATCCTCCGTTTTTTCTGCACAATTTTCGTTCACCCGTAAGGAGGAGGAATTGAGATTTCGGGCTGCGCCGGAAGCGGGTCTGTGTGACAATAGCTCCCACATTCCTGTCTCACTTCCAACAAAAAAGAGATGCATGGCGCTTTCCCCCGCAGTAAAAAATCAGATAAGCCAGTGGTACAAAGCCCTGCAACAGCAAATCCCGGACTTCATTTCCCGCGCTCCGCAACGTCAGATGATTGCAGAGGTGGCGAAAGCGTTCTCGGGGGATTCTGCACGGCATCTGGCCATTGAGGCGCCAACCGGCGTCGGGAAAACGCTGTCCTATCTGATCCCCGGCATTGCCGTCAGCCGCGAGGAAGAAAAACCGCTGATTGTCAGCACCGCCAACGTGGCGTTGCAGGATCAGATTTTTAGTAAAGATCTCCCGCTGCTGAAAAAAATTATTCCGGATCTGAAATTCACCGGCGCATTCGGGCGTGGCCGTTATGTCTGCCCGCGTAATCTGGCGGCGATGAGTAACGAGAATGCGCAGGGCGACCTCGGGTTGTTCCTCGGCGATGAACTGGCGCCTTCCAGCGGCGAAGAACAGAAACTCTGTAAAACGCTGGAAACCGCGTTGTCCCGCTACGAGTGGGACGGATTGCGCGATCATTACCAGAAAACCATCGACGATCCGCTGTGGATAAAAATCAGCACCGACAAAGCCAACTGCCTCAGCCGTAACTGCCACTATTTCCGCGAATGCCCGTATTTTGTGGCGCGCAAAGAGATTGAAAGTGCCGATGTGGTGGTGACTAACCACGCGCTGGTGATGGCTGCGCTGGAATCGGAATCGGTGCTGCCGCCGGCGAAAGATCTGCTGCTGGTGCTTGATGAAGGCCATCATTTGCCGGAAGTGGCGCGTGATGCGCTGGAAGTTGAGGCCGAAATCACTGCGGTGTGGAATAACCTGCAACTGGACAACTTTGTGCGCCAGATTGAGCAATGTCTGGCGCTGTTCACCCCGAAAAATCCGCCGCCGCTGACCCATGCTGAACGCCTGCATAACCACTGTGCCGAAATGCGCGAACTGCTGCTGCTGATCGAGCAAGCGGTCAGCCAGCATCTGCCGCCTGCAGAACCGGAAGCCGAATACCGTTTCGAGCTGGGCGTCTTACCCCCTGAACTGACCGAACAGTGCAGCCGCCTGTTTAAACTCACCGATGGCCTGCGCAGCCTGGCAGAATACATGGTGAATGACCTCAGCGAGAAAACCGGCAAGCACGATATTATGCGTTTACACCGCGCGATTCTGCATATGAGCCGCATGCAGGGGTATCTCGAAACCATGAGCAAACTGTGGCGGCTGGCGGCGCTGGACAAGGCCTCGAATGCCCCGATTGGCAAATGGGTGACGCGTTCGTATTTCGATAACCAGACACATCTGGTGTTTCATTGCGCGGGGATCCGCGTCAGCGAACAGCTGGAAAAAATGCTGTGGCGCAAAGTGCCGCATGTGGTGATCACTTCCGCGACATTGCGTTCGCTGAACAGTTTTTCCCGGCTTCAGGAAATGAGCGGGCTGACGGAAAAAGCCGGTGACCGGTTTGTCAGCCTGGATTCGCCGTTTAATCACGTCGAGCAGGGCAAGCTGGTCATTCCGCAAATGACCCTCGAACCGGTGATGGCCAATGAGGCCGCGCATATTCAGGAAATGGCAGATTTCTTCCGCGCTGAACTGGCGAAAGGGGGGCATACCGGTCAACTGGTATTGTTTGCCAGCAACCGTGCGTTACAGCAGTTTGTGGCGCTGTTACCGGATTTACGCCTGATGTTACTGGTGCAGGGCGATCAGCCGCGCTACCGGCTGGTCGAGGAGCACCGTAAACGCGTCGCTGCGGGCACCACCAGCGTACTGATTGGCCTGCAATCGTTCGCCGAAGGGCTGGACCTGAAAGGGGAACTGCTGACGCAGGTACATATCCATAAGATCGCTTTCCCCCCTATCGACAGTCCGGTTATTCTGACGGAAGGTGAATGGCTGAAAACGCTGAAACGCTATCCGTTTGAAGTGCAGAGTTTGCCCAGCGCGTCATTCAATCTGATCCAGCAGGTCGGGCGACTGATCCGCAGCCATGAATGTACGGGCGAAATCGTGATTTACGATAAGCGCCTGCTGACAAAAAGTTACGGTGCACGCCTGCTGGCGGCATTGCCGGTATTCCCGATTGAACAGCGCGAAATGCCAGCGCCCGGTTCAGTGAAGCGTCCCGATATTCTCAAAACCGCGAAGAAAGACCCGGTTCGTCGCCGTGCGCGCAGACGATAACTTCTTTCCACTGAAACATGATTGCACAGACAAGGTAAGGCTACGATGGATTACACCAAACTCATCAAAGAAGTGGGACGGGGCAAAAATCACGCCCGCGATTTGAACCGTGAGCAGTCGCATGCGTTGTATCGCCACATGCTGGCGGGCGAGGTGCCGGATCTGCAACTCGGTGCGCTGCTGATTGCGTTTCGTATCAAAGGCGAAGCGGAAGAAGAAATGCTCGGTTTTTATCAGGCGATGGACGAGTGCGTGATGCGCCTTCAGGCACCGGCTGATCGTCCGCTGCCGGTCGTGATCCCAACCTATAACGGTGCACGTAAACAGGCGAATCTGACGCCGCTGCTGGCTATCCTGCTCAGCCGTCTCGGCTTGCCGGTGCTGGTGCATGGTGTGGATGAAGATCCGACCCGCATCACCAGTGCTGAGATTTTTCGCGCGCTCGGCATCCGCGCAGCACAAAGCCAGCAGGACGCACAACAGCTGTCAGATGCGGCTGACGCACCGGTATTTGTGCCGATCTCCGTACTTTGCCCGCCAGTCGAAAAACAGCTCGCGTTGCGCTGGCAGATGGGGGTGCGAAACAGCAGCCATACCCTGGCGAAACTTATCACGCCGTTTACCGGTCAGGATTCCCTGCGTTTATCGAGTGTTTCGCACCCTGAATACGTGCAGCGTGTTTCCTCGTTCTTCCGCCAGATTGATGGCCGTGCGCTCCTGACGCAAGGCACCGAAGGGGAAGTGTACGCGAACCCTTCACGTTTTCCGCAGACGCACTTTATCGCCGGTGGCGAACAGCGCGTACTGGCCGAAAAAGAAGAGATTTTCGGTGCGGACGTGCCGGCAAGCAAAGATGTCGCCACTACCGTTGCCTACATTCAGGAATGCCTGAAGGGCGAACGCGCTATTCCGCAGGCGATCATCACGCAACTGGCGTGTTGTCTGGTGGCCGCAGAGGTTTGTGCCGATATGGTTGAGGCCAGAATGATTGTGGATCAGATTTTTTAAAAGCTGGGAATGAGCTCAGTTAGCTCCTCCCCCTGCGAAGGGGGAGGCGGGGAGGGGGTATTAAGGTCAAAACTATAGTCAATGCATACTTCAAAATTTTTAGTTTTTCTTTAATACCCCACCCCAACCCTCCCCTTCGCAGGGGAGGGAGCTTAAAAAACCATATTTATCATCGAGAAATTCACTTCATATACCTGTCTCAGCTCCCCAAAAACTCCGTTACCCTGTTCAAAAGTGTGGTTAACCGCTAAAATAGAGAAACTACGAAATTTATTTCATGATTTCATTCGTTTTTTTATAAAATTTTATGGGGATTTAAATATGGAAACTTTACCAGCTTGCCCGACGTGTCAATCCGAATTCACCTGGCAGGACGGCGAAATGCTTAACTGCCCTGAATGCGGTCATGTCTGGTCGATGAACAGTGATGCTGCGGCAGATGATGATGTACTGAAAGTGGTGGATGCCAACGGCAATCTGCTGGCGGATGGCGATTCTGTCACCGTGATCAAAGACCTGAAAGTGAAAGGCAGTTCTTCGATGCTGAAAATCGGCACCAAAGTGAAAGGCATTCGTTTAGTCGAAGGCGATCACAACATCGATTGCAAAATTGATGGTTTCGGCCAGATGAAACTCAAATCTGAGTTTGTTAAGAAAAACTGATCTCCGCACCTTCCTGCCTGACGTTCAAAAGCGGTTTTGCCATATCGACATAACCGCTTTGCGAACATACACTCAATGCATAATCTCGTTAACTTTCAGCAGAGAAGAATGCATGAAACAGGCTCAGGACTACTTTAACGCCCTCAATCGCGATTACCTCAACGTTCATCAGGACAAAGAAAATTTGTTCTGGCAACACTATATGGGCACCGGTGATGACACTGTTTCTGCGGCTTTCTCCGCTGCTGAAACGGCGTACAAACGTTTTATCGCCCAGCCTTCGCGCCCGCAGGAATTGCGTGATGCGATTGCCCGCGTCGAAAAAGAATCCGCCAGCGAGGCGCGTGATGCCTTACTGCACGGTCTGCTTGGCTGGCTGAATTTCTTTGACTGTAACGTGATTGAAGACCCTAAAGCACAGGCGCTGCTGGATGAAATTATTCAGGCGGAATCGGCGCTGTTCGGCAAACGTAAGCAGTACCGCATGACGCACATCAACAGCAAAGGCGAGCGCGTTAATGCCTCCCTTGGCGAGCTGCTGACCAATCAGGCGAATAACGAAAATGAAGTCTACCGCCGGAGTTCGCAAAATGCATTGCGCGAACTGGAGGACTGGCTGCTGCATAACGGATTGCCTGAGCTGATCGGCTTGCGTAACCGTTTTGCGCGTCAGCTCGGTTACCGCAACTACTTCGATTATAAAGTGAATAAAACCGAGCGCATGTCGCCGGAACAGTTATTCGCCATCCTCGATCGTTTCGAAGAGCAAACCCGCGAAAGCAACACCCGCAGCCTCAATGAACTGGTCGCGCGTGAAGGCGACGCCGCACTATTGCCATGGAATATCCGCTTCGCCAGCGCCGGTGACGTCACCCGTCAGCTCGATCCTTACTTCCCGTTCGCTGATTCCCTGCGTCGCTGGATAGACAGCTTCAAGCGCCTGAATATCGGCTTTAACGGCGCAGAAATGCAGCTGGATTTGCTGGTACGCGAAGGCAAGTTTGAAAATGGTTTTATGCACGGGCCGGTGCCGCCGTTTTATGACAACGGCAAATGGGTGCCAGCAGTGATTAACTTCACCAGCCTGGCGAAACCTGATCAGATTGGCAGTGGCGCGAATGGCCTGAATACGCTGTTCCATGAAGGCGGCCATGCGGCGCACTTCGCCAATATCCGCCAGAATGCGCCATGCTTCTCGCAGGAATTCCCGCCGACGTCCATGGCCTATGCGGAAACGCAATCCATGTTTTGCGACAGCCTGCTGGAAGATGCTGACTGGCTGAAACGTTATGCGAAAAATACCGCAGGTGAACCGGTGCCGGATGAACTGATCCGCGCCAGTATTGAAGCCCGTCAGCCGATGCGTTCCTTCAATGAACGTCACATTCTGCTGGTGCCGTATTTCGAGTGGCAGCTTTATCAGTGGCCGGATGAGAAACGCACGCCGGAAGCGATGACCGCGCTGGCGCGTGATGTTGAAACCCATATTCTGGGCGTCACCGGCAGTCCGCGTCCGACGCTCGCTATCCCGCATCTGCTTTCCATGGAATCCGCCTGTTCGTATCAGGGCTATCTGCTGGCGATGATGGCCGTGGAACAGACCCGCGCTTTCTTCCTGAAACGCGATGGTTATCTGACCGACAATCCGGCCATCGGTCCGGATCTGGCGAAGCATTACTGGACGCCGGGTAACAGCGTCAGTCACGACGATACCTTGCGCAGCCTGACCGGCGAGGGGTTCAATCCGGATTATCTGGCGCAGGCCTGTAATCAGACCGTGGATGCGGCGTGGCAGGAAGCGCAGCAGACCATTGAAAAGGCATCAAAACGTGAGCAACCTGAAGCGGATTTCGATCTGAATGTGCATATCCGCGTGGTGGATGGCGCGTTGATCCTCGCTGACAGTGCCGACGGTGATGACGCGATGTGTCAGGATTTTGCGGATTTCGTTGAACAGAACTACGGTAGAAAATAGTTACAGCAAAAAATAAATATCATGCGTAAAAAAGCCACCGGCAGGGTCAACGTGCGGTGGCTTTTTTTTGTCTTACGCCTCAGGTCAACGGGCGTCGGGGCGTATCAGGTCAAAGCGTAAATCTTCTGAAATACCGTAATAGGCAGAAGGGCCACCGGCGCGTAATACCGGTTCGGCAAGCGCAGTCTGATAAATGCCGTCAATCAGCAGATGTGGCGCAATATGCACGGCAACCACTTCGCCCAGCACCAGCCAGGTATCGATATCGCCTCCCGCAGCGGTTTTCAGCTGAATACACTGCGTCAGTTTGCACTCAAAGTTCACCGGGCTTTCCAGCACGCGGTCAGCGGCAACCAGGGTGCCGGGTTGTGCGGTCAGGCCTGCGAATTCAAATTCATCCGCGCCATGTACCAGCGAGGCCGAACTTTCATTCATTTTCACCGCCAGCGGTCGGGTGGTGAGATTCCAGACGAATTCGCCGGTTTCCACGATATTCGCCACGCTGTCTTTCCAGCCACTGCTGGCAAAACCGATGATCGGCGGACGGTAATTGAAACAGTTGAAGAAGCTGTACGGCGCCAGGTTGCGTTGTCCGGCGGCATTGCGTGATGAAATCCAGCCAATCGGACGCGGGCCGACAATGGCGTTTAACGGATCATGGGGCAGGCCGTGGCCTTTAGCGGGCTCGTAGTAGTAACGTTCATCAGTGTTCATGATTTTCCTCAGCAAATAATTCATAAAGACTATGATTTGTACATTACCCGAATTAATCAGACGTTGACCGTTTTTATGTGCCCGCCCGAGTCAGCATGCATCCGGCAGGCGGCGCTTTGTGGTATCTTGTGCGCCATTCATAAATATCCAACGCCCCATCGCATATTTCATGCGTCGCGCACACCTTTCGGAGAGTCACTCAGGTGGAAAAAAAGAAAGTCTTCCCTCAGGAAAAAAGCGGTCTTCACCCGCGAAATCGTCATCGCAGCCGCTATGATTTCCCGGCCCTGATTGCCAGCAGCCCGGAACTTGCACCGTTCGTCGTCGAAAATAAATGGGGCGATTTGTCGGTTGATTTCGCCAACGCTCAGGCGGTAAAAGCCCTGAACCGTGCTTTGCTGCGCGATTGCTATCAGATTGAAAACTGGGATATTCCGGCTGATTACCTGTGCCCGCCAATTCCCGGGCGTGCAGATTATATTCACCATCTGGCAGATCTTCTGGCGGGCAGCAACAACGGCAATATCCCGCAAGGCAAAGACATTTCCGTGCTGGATATCGGTGTGGGCGCGAACTGTATTTACCCGATTATTGGTTTACGCGAATACGGCTGGCGCTTCACCGCCAGTGAGATTGATCCGGTATCAATGGCGGCGGCTAAAAAAATCGTCGCCACCAATCCGCAACTGACCAATCAGGTGCGTTTCCGTTTACAGGCGAAACCGCAGCGTATTCTCGACACCATTATCCGCCATGATGAGCGATACGACGCGGTGCTGTGTAATCCGCCGTTCCACGCTTCAGCGGCAGATGCGGCATCCGGCAGCCAGCGTAAACGTCAAAACCTGGGGCTGGACAGACGTACGGGCACCGCAGAGCTTAACTTCGGTGGTCAGCACAACGAATTGTGGTGTGAAGGTGGTGAAGAAGCCTTTGTGGTCCGTATGGCAGAAGAGAGCGCCGGTAAAGCGCAGAACTGTTTCTGGTACACCGTGCTGATTTCCAAAAAAACGACGCTGCCGTTACTGTATGACGCACTTCGTGAAGAGGAAGCGACGGATGTCCGCACTGTCGAAATGGTGCATGGCAACAAGATCAGCCGTTTTGTCGCCTGGACTTTCCTGACGCCTTCGCAGCAAAAAAGTTGGGCAATCAAACGCTGGTCAGTCTGATCACGTTGTGAATTCCTGTATTCCAGCGTGTTTATCTGACGGTGAATATGCTGGAAAAAATACTCCTGCCAGCCCCTTTCTTTTTTGGTGAATTAAATTAAGCTTAATTGACTATAATAAAGTTTGTTAATTATCAGAGTAATGATTTTGCTGGTGAGCTTATTTTTCACTGCGCTATTTAAATTTTCACGCACCTGCCTAAACCCACCCAGGGGTCAGACTAATCTTTCGCATGATGATGAGTAACTTTACTCATCATTTGTGGGAATTAGCACGTGTATTTTTATAAATTAACTGTGATTACACATTAATTCACGTTATCAGCCACAGGGTGTCTGTCCTATGCAATTATTTTCTCATCAGTTTAGTACGATATGGCGTGATAAATTCGCTGCGATCCAGCAGGCGGTTCCGATGATCGCTTTCACGCCGGAAGGCGTGGTGCTTGAGGTTAACGACCTGTTTCTCAGCAGCATGGGGTACAGCAGAAACGAGGTGATTGGTCAGCCTCACCGGATTTTCTGCACCCCGGAGTTTGTTGCCAGCGATGCGTATCGTCTTCACTGGGAAGGTTTGCGGCAGGGAAAGTCGGTCAGCGGAAATATTAAACGTGTACACAAAAACGGGAATATAATCTGGCTTGAGGCAAATTATGTTCCGGTGAAAAATAAACAAGGCAAAGTGACCGAAATAATTAAAATTGCCAGTGATGTATCTGAAAGAATTAATGAATCCCACGAGCATCAGGGAATTTTACAAGCACTTGACCGTTCAATGGCGCTGATTACCTTTACACCTGAAGGTCATGTGATTTCTGCGAACAATAACTTCCTGAAAGTCATGGGTTATTCTTTGCAGCAAATTAAGGGCCATTCCCACACGATGTTTTGTGTCCCGCAATACTGTGATTCCCACGAGTACCGCAATCACTGGCAGCGTCTGAGAAACGGTGAATTTATCCTTGGCCGTTTTGAGCGCATCACTGGCCACAGTCAGTCTGTCTGGCTGGAAGCGAGCTATAACCCGGTGATCGATGATGACGGCAAAGTGATAAAAATCGTCAAAATCGCGCATGACATTACGGATCAGATGGATCAGCAGCGTCAGCAGGAAAGCATGATGACGCACGTGCATGAACTGTCGCTGACTACTGACAAAACCGCGGCAGAGGGCGTGACCATCGTCCGGCAGGCAGTGGAAGATATGCAGGAAGTCGAAGCGCTGGCGCGGCGGACTTCCGACATCATCGGGCAGCTCGGTCAGACATCTGAACGTATTGGCGAAATGGTTGATACCATCCGCCGTATTTCGTCTCAAACCAACCTGCTAGCCATCAACGCCACCATCGAAGCCGCGCATGCGGGCGAGCAGGGCAGGGGATTTGCCGTGGTGGCGGGTGAGGTTCGCTCACTGGCCGATCAGTCCCGCAAGGCTGCCGTCGAAATTGACCAGCTTACGCAAAGCATCCGTGATGGTGTGATGGCCGCGATTGATGGTATGGGGAATTGCGTCAACCGCGCAGGCGGTGGCGTGGTGCTGAGCCGCAATGCCGGTGATGTGATCAATCAGGTTAACCTCGGTATGCAGGATCTGGTGCGGATGATGGCGGAGTTTTCGGTCGTGGCGAGGGAAAAGGAACAGACCAGGCATTAGTTGCAGGAGGCCGCTGCAACGGGGAGGCTTTCAACCCCTTTGATCGAGAACATTTCGGTTTCTCAATAACGGTTATCACGCGGCCTCTCGCGCCGAAACCGCCCAAAGGAGGGAAGTGCTTTCCCTCCTTTGGATTCCTCCCCGCCTTTACAACAAGTGCTTCGTTCAGGTACCACCGTGACAGGCTGGAAATCTTGCCGCTGCGCGGTGCCTTCTCTCGGTCCTGAAGCCATAGGTCTTCAGGCCGCTCCGTTCAGCAAGATTTCTGAATCGCTCGCACGATCATAAACATGAGATCTGCTCCTCCCCCTGCGAAGGGGGAGGCGGGGAGGGGGTTTTAATAACGACTCTGTGATGAAGTTACTCATAATATTACCTGAATCTATGCTTTACATTGATTACATTTTTGTTTGCGAGATGCTTTCCAATGCTTTGAAAAGCCAATTTTTTATTAAATTAATCGGCGTAAATTGTTTCCTGCTGCGGCAAAATCCGTAGCCAGGATTTGCAACCTGTGACATTTGAAATATTCATGGTTAAATACACCGTGGATCTCCGCCAGCATATTATGGCGGATCAGACAGAGCAGCCTTCGGGCTGGCTGGTTTTCTCAAATGTCCGGTATTGCAAACTCTGTTTGATCTGCCACCCATGCGATTTGCAACGCATGTATGACGCCACAACAAACATTTGAGGGTTTACCATGATTATTTCTACTTCTTTACCGAATCCTACCGCTGATGGCCTGTTCGATAAGACACCGCTTGAACCCGATGAGCTTTGTGATCAATGCCGTGCACTTTGTCTGGCTATCACCGAAATCTGCAATCCAGTTGCTAAAGAAATACTGAATTTTGTTCTTTTGGAAAGGCTGAACCTCTTAAACGATGTGCTGGCATTTTCAGCAAATGATGAAGACGTTATGGATCAAATAGCCGTTTGAGTCGTCTTTAAAACCCCCTCCCCGCCTCCCCCTTCGCAGGGGGAGGAGCAGATCTCATGTTTATGATCGTGCGAGCGATTCAGAAATCTTGCTGAACGGAGCGGCCTGAAGACCTATGGCTTCAGGACCGAGAGAAGGCACCGCGTAGCGGCTAGATTTCCAGCCTGTCACGGTGGTAACTGGAACATAGCCAGCAAGCGGCAGCGCGAAGTAAGAAAGCGAGGGGAAATCCAAAAGGGGAAAAGCACTTTCCCCTTTTGGGCGGTTTCGGCGCAGCGCGTTAAGCGATCACCGCACTTGAGAAACCGAAATAATTCCGGTCAGAGTTAAAAGCCGCCCTTGCAGCGGCTTTCTGCATCAGGAAACGTGTTGCAGGAACTCGCGCAGACGTTCGCTCGGCGGGTTGTTCACCAGATCAGCCGGTTTACCGTCTTCAGCAATACGGCCTTTGTCGATAAAGATTAAGCGTGAAGCCACTTTCTCGGCAAAGCCGACTTCGTGGGTCACGATAACCATTGTCATGCCTTCTTCTGCCAGCTGCTTCATGACGGTCAGCACTTCGTGACGCAGTTCAGGATCCAGCGCCGAGGTTGGTTCATCAAACAGCATCAGTTTTGGCTTAACCGCCAGTGCACGGGCAATCGCCACGCGCTGCTGCTGGCCACCGGAAAGCTCTGACGGATAGTGGTTGGCGCGTTCAGACAGGCCCACTTTTGCCAGCAGTTCTTTCGCCAGTTTATTGGCTTCATCCTTCGACGCACCACGAACGCGGATCGGGCCGAAAGCCACGTTTTCCAGCGCTGTCATGTGCGGGAACAGGTAGAACTGCTGGAACACCATACCGGCTTCCTGACGGATCAGACGTTCATCGACTTTCGGGTCGTTCACTTTCAGGCCATCAACAATCAGCTCGCCGGACGTGATTTCTTCCAGCTTGTTGATGCAGCGCAGCAGTGTGGATTTACCGGAGCCGGATGGCCCGATGATAACCACGACTTCACCCTGAGAAATGTTCAGATCGATGTCGTGGAGCACCTGGGTTTTACCAAAGTGTTTTGAGACGTTCTTGAATTCAATCATATAATTTTCAGTTTGCGTTCTAAGCGGCGCAGAACAAAGCTCAGAGCCAGCGTGATGATCAGATAGATAACAG
This sequence comes from Rahnella sp. GSA61A, assembly GCF_019969905.1. Taxonomy (NCBI): domain Bacteria; kingdom Pseudomonadati; phylum Pseudomonadota; class Gammaproteobacteria; order Enterobacterales; family Yersiniaceae; genus Rahnella; species Rahnella sp. GSA61A. The sequence continues at coordinate 27,883 of NZ_JAHXYO010000025.1, forward strand.
CAACCGCACTCCAGATTTCCATGGCGCGGAAGTTGCCGGCGATGATTTCCTGGCCCTGACGGGTCAGCTCGGCGACACCGATAACGATAAACAGCGAGGTATCTTTGATACTCACGATCCACTGGTTACCCAACGGTGGCAGCATGCGGCGCAATGCCAGCGGCATGATGATGTAACGCAGCGTTGCACGGCGCGACAGACCCAGCGCCAGACCCGCTTCACGGAAACCGTTGTGAATCGACAACACCGCGCCGCGCGTAATTTCAGCAATATAAGCACCGGAGTTGATGATGATCGTCACCACCGCCGCGCTGAACGGGTCGATCCGCAGATCGGGCACCATCATCGGCAGGGCGAAATAAATGAACATTACCTGTACGACGATAGGCGTACCGCGAATGAGCTCGATAAAGACCAGTGCGACGTTGCTGCTAAACCAGCCACCAAACGCGCGGGCAAAACCCGCAATCACACCAATAATCAGACCGCCAACCAGACCGAGGACCGAAATCCACAATGTCATTTTGGCGCCTTCGAGCAGGATAGGCAGAGCGGGCCAAATTACGCTCCAGTCAAACTGCATGGATTATCTCCTGGTAAAACCACAAACTGCGCCTGTGCAGATTTGCATCTGACAGGCGCTTCTTATCAAGTGCTCTTTCTGAAAAGGAACGACTTAAATGAAAAGGACTTATTTAGGTTCGGTATCAAACCATTTTTTGTAGATTGCTGCGTAAGTACCATTCTCTTTGATGGTTTTCAGCGCGGCGTTGGCTTTCTCACGCAGGTCACTGCCTTGCGGGAATGCGATACCGTATTGCTGGCCAGCCAGTGAATCGCCGACCGCTTTGAACTGACCTTTACCGGCCGTTTTGATGAAGTACAGAATGTTTGGCGTGTCGTGCATGACCGCATCAGCACGGCCCGTGCCCAGTTCCATGTAAGCGCTGTCGATGTTCGGGAACTGACGCAGATCTTTGGTCTGCACGTTGGCTTTCATGTAATCAACGGAGCTGGTACCGCTTTTCACTGCAACGGTTTTACCTTTCAGATCAGCAACGCTTTTGATGGCGTCGTTATTGCTCTTAACCATCACCATCAGGCCGCTGTTGTAATAGCCGTCAGAGAAGTCGATGGCTTTTTTACGTTCAGGCGTGATGGTGATACCCGCCAGCGCCAGATCGATGTTGTGTGTTTGCAGGGCAGGAATGATGCCGCCGAAGTCCATTGGTTTCAGTTCATAGGAGACTTTCATCTCTTTAGCGACCGCGTCCCACAGGTCAATGTCGAAGCCGACGTACTTATCGCCTTGTTTGAATTCAAACGGTACAAACGCAGTGTCGGTAGCTACGATCAGTTTTTTATCTGCTGCGTGGGAGCTAACGGCAAAGGCCAGAGTTAACGCGGCCAGGGAAACTTTTAAGAGTGACTTCATCAGTGAATTTCCTTTGTACATATTATGGGAACGACTTTATATTACGGCGCTTTGATGCAATATTCATGCCAAATGACAGGTATATTAAAATTCAATGGCTTATCGCTTTGCTGAACCGATCAGGCAGTGATTAAAAATCAGATTGCACCAGTTTGGCGCATTGCTGCACGTCGCCATGTTCTCTCATGGTGCACAGCTTCATCATTAACCATATGATGTATTTTAAACAATCATTAATTAACAAATGCGCTGCTCAAATGATAACTTGCTCTAACTTTATTGGTACATGAGCAAAACCTGTGCTCAGTTTTGAAGCAAATGTAAAGAGAAAAGCGGGGGTAATAACGGGGGGAATGACTTGTGTTGAACCATAATGGTGCGTCAACGTATAAGGTAAAGTTCTAGCGCAACTGGCTGTCTTTACTGCCACGACGATTGTAGCCCGCGTGATCTTGCTGCTTTTTATCCAGGGCGGCCTGACAGGTGACGCAATATTGTACGCCCTGAAGGGCTTTCCGGCGCGCCTCCGGAATGGGTTCGCCACACTCCTTACAATAATGCGCACTTTCGCCATGCCCGAGAGACTGACGTGCGCGATCAACGGCATCATTGACCGTTGAATCAATCTGATCCTGCACTGCGCCATCTTGCGCCCATCCGCTTGCCATAGTGACCTCTTTTCCTAAGAGTTATCCGATAGAGTTTGTGTTATTTCGAGCTCTATGTTAAAAAAACCCATGAATTGAATGAATGTATTTCAGACATAAATAGATTGTGTGAATTTGTTGCTTTTCGCATATTCGTGACCTCATGATCTGCCTGCGGAGCCTTGTTCCTGGCAGGTCTTAGCGACTTATCATTCAGTTCCCCTCGCTGCCTTGCAGCTACGACCGGCCAGACCAGGAAATGGATTTCGTCAGACACATGTGCTTGCTTGGCTAACCATGATAAGTGCCCACTCTTAAGTGTAGTCCTAAACACGATGAAGATTTCGCACCGTGATCCATTGGCTGGGGATATCAACGCAGTTTCACGGTACTTTTAATAAAGCACGATAATAAAAACGTGCAGTTTGTCATGATGATAATAAATGTTTATTGAAAAAATGAAGTCAGCATGGCCCGGGGAACATATCGCCCGGGTTGGTCGGTCTCCGTATTTTAGTATGGCAACGCTGAACAGCAATTTGGGTAAAATTGTCATTGGCCTGCCGATGGCGTTACTGATCATCTATCTGGTGATTTTCAGTCGTCCGCGTTATCTCAGTGAATCCACCGTTGCGATCAAAAGTTCTAACGACATCAGCGGCACCAGCCTGAATGTCGGCTTACTGTTGGGGGCAGGAAACCCGGGCACAGCCCAGGATGCGATGTATTTAAAAGAATACATCAACTCACCTGACATGCTGGCCGCGCTGGATAAGCAACTCGATTTCCATTCCGTGTTCGGCAGGAGCGGCTTAGATTTCCTCTATCATTTGCCCAAAGATGCCAGCCGCGAGCAGTTTTTAAACTATTATCGCGATCGTATTGCCGTCACGTATGACGATAAATCGGGCCTGCTGACTATCGGCACACAGGGCTTCACCCCGCAGTTCGCTGAGCAGTTTAACAAAGCCGTTCTCAAAGAATCTGAACGCTTTATCAATGAAATTTCTCATAAGATCGCCCGCGATCAGCAGGCATTTGCTGAAAACGAAATGCTTGAGGCCCGTGCACGTCTCAATGCGAGTAAAGCGCAGTTGCTGGCGTATCAGAACCACAACAATATTCTCGACCCTGAAGCGCAGGCGATTGCCGCCACCACGCTGGTGAACACGCTCGTCGGGCAAAAAATTCAGATGGAAGCGGAGTTACGCAATCTGCTGACTTACCTGCGTGACGATGCGCCACAGGTGATCAGTGCGCAAAATGCGATTACGTCTCTCGGCAAACAGATTGATCAGGAAAAAAGTAAAATTACTGCGCCTGATGGCCGTCAGCTCAATACCATGGCCGTGGATTTCGAAGAGATTAAGTCGAAAGTGCAGTTTGATACTGAACTCTACAAACTCACCCTGACATCCATTGAAAAGACGCGTGTTGAAGCTGCCCGCAAACTGAAAGTGCTGTCGGTGATCAGTTCGCCTCAGTTACCGCAAGAAACCACCTTCCCGAATGTCCCTTATATGATCGCCAGCTGGTTGCTGGTGTGCTGTCTGCTGTTCGGAACGATTAAATTATTGCTGGCCGTTATCGATGACCATAAAGACTGATGTGGTCTGTATCGCTTTCCCTTTTTGCCTGAAGAATCGCCTACAGAGTTTGTTATGAAATTATTGAAGTCCGTTGTTATCTTGCTGGCCTTCCAGCTGACCCAGGCCAATGCCGTGGGGATCAATGCCGATCCGAATATGACCGGCGCGGCACCGTTGCCGACATTTTTAACCGGCCAGACGCAACAGACGAGTCCGGATACCGGCTTTGATGATTCCCCACCGCCTCCGGTTCCGGCGGTGATGAGCCGCATGTTCGGTGCGCAGTTATTTACCGGCGGTGCGGCTGCCGATAACGCGGCCAGTATCGGTTTCAACCCGAATTACATTGTCGGCCTCGGCGATCAGGTACAAATCCGTTTGTGGGGCGCGTTCAATTTTGACGGCGCGCTGACCGTTGACCCGAAAGGTAATATCTTCCTGCCAAACGTCGGCCCGCTGAAAGTCGCAGGCGTCTCGAACAGCCAGCTGAACAGCGTAATCACCACCAAGGTAAAACAGGTTTATCAGGCCAACGTCAACGTGTATGCCTCCCTGCTTCAGGCACAGCCGGTCAAAGTGTTTGTCACCGGTTATGTGACCAATCCCGGTTTATACGGCGGTGTGGCGTCTGACTCCCTGCTTTCTTATCTGAGTAAAGCCGGCGGCGTCGATACTGAACGCGGCAGCTATGTCGACATTGTGGTGAAACACAATGACCGCGTGCGTTCGCGCATTAACCTGTATGACTTCCTGCTCAACGGCGATCTGCGCCTGTCGCAATTCTCTGACGGCGATACCATCGTGGTCGGGCCGCGTCAGCACACATTCAGCGTGGAAGGCGATGTCTTTAACAGCTATGACTTTGAATTCCGCGACAGCACCATTCCGGTCAGCGAGGCCCTGAGCTGGGCACGCCCGAAACCGGGCGCGACGCACATGACCATTATCCGCCAGCAGGGCAGCATGAAACGCAGTGAGTATTACCCGCTGGGATCCGCACCGGGGCGCTCATTGCAGGATGGCGACAAACTGATTGTCAGTTCCGACCGTTATGCGGGCACCATTCAGGTTCGCATCGAAGGCGCGCATTCCGGTGAACACGCCGTGGTGCTGCCGTATGGCGCCACCATGAGCCAGCTGTTGCCAAAAATCCGCACCAACAGCATGTCGCAGATTAACGCCATCCAGCTTTACCGTCGTTCTGTCGCGCTTCGCCAGAAAGAGATGCTGGATCTGACCTTGCAGAAACTCGAAGAAGCATCACTTTCCGCACAGTCCTCGACGCAGGAAGAAGGGCGTTTGCGTGCGCAGGAAGCCCAGTTAGTCAGCCGTTTCGTGGCGAAGGCGCGTCAGGTGGTGCCGAAAGGCGAAGTGGTCCTGAGCGAAAATAATCTGAATGAAGTGATCCTGGAAGACGGCGATGTCATCAACATTCCGGAGAAAACCTCACTCGTGATGATCCACGGTGAAGTGCTGTTCCCGAATGCGGTGAGCTGGCAGAAAGGTCTGAGCCCGGATGATTACATTGAGAAAGTCGGTGGCTACACGCAAAAAGCCGGGAACTCGAAAGTCATCCTGATTAAACAAAACGGCGAAGCGATTAACGCCGAAGACGTGAAAACGTTGCAGCCGGGGGATGAGCTGATGGTTCTGCCGAAATACGAATCGAAAAATATCGAAATCACCCGTGGCATCTCGACGATCCTGTATCAGCTGGCCGTCGCCGCGAAAGTGGTGCTGACCATTTAATGATTGGGATCTTTTCAGCGGGCATACAACGTATCCCGCATCTGGAAGCGTTTCTCGGCGAACCCTGTCGCAAGCTTTCGCTGCTGCGACCGGTGCCGGATGGCATCACCCGCATCGCGGTGTGGGGTTACCGGCCAACCGGCGGGAAAGCCGTCGCGCGGGCAGAACAGTCAGGCTTGCCGGTGCTGCGGCTGGAAGACGGGTTTATCCGCTCCCTGGGGCTGGGTGTGTCGGGATGTCCGCCGCTCTCAATGGTTTTAGAGACGCAGGGAATGTATTACGACGCCTCGAAACCCAGCACGCTTGAAATGCTGATCCGCCAGCGTGAAGAGAATCAGCCGCTGCAGGATACGGCGCGGCAGGCCATGCAGATCATCGTGGAAGGTGATCTGTCGAAATACAACCAGGCACCGGCCTGCACAAAGGCAAAACCCGAGTGTGGCGCGGTGCTGGTGGTCGATCAGACTTTCGGTGATATGGCGGTGGTTTATGGCAATGCAGGCGCGGAGCAGTTCGAACAGATGTTGCAGGCCGCCATGGCAGAAAATCCGACGTCTGAGATTTGGGTAAAGATCCACCCGGATGTTTTGCTGGGCAAAAAAGCCGGCTATTTCACGCAGATTACCCAACTGGCGCAGCAGGATCCACGCATCAAACTGCTGGCTGAAAATGTCAGCCCGCAATCGCTGTTGCGCGTTGTCAGCCGGGTTTACGTGGTGACGTCTAACTACGGATTTGAAGCGCTGATCGCCGGAAAACCGGTCAGCGTGTTTGGTCAGCCGTGGTACGCAGGCTGGGGACTGACGGATGACCGTCATCCTCAGTCCGCATCGCTCCGGGCACGCCGGGGTACCGCCAGCGTGGAAGAGTTGTTCAGCGCGGCCTGTTTGCGTTACAGCCGGTACATCAATCCGGCTAATGGCAAAAGCGGCACATTGTTTGATGTTCTCAGCTGGCTGCTGATGCAGCGAAAGCATCAGCAACAGCGGGCGGGACGCCTCTGGTCGCCGGGACTGACCCTCTGGAAGCGCAGCATTCTCGGGCCTTTCCTGCGAACTAAAAGCAACAAAGTGAATTTCAGTAAACGCTATGCCGGTGAAGTGGCCTGTGTCGTGTGGGGCATCAAAGGCGAGGCTCGCTGGGGTGCTCAGGCGCAGCAGCGTCAGATCCCGCAATGGCGAATGGAAGATGGTTTTCTGCGTTCGGCCGGGCTGGGGTCTGATCTGCATCCGCCGCTGTCGCTGGTGCTGGATAAAACCGGTATCTATTACGATGCGACGCGCCCGAGCGACCTGGAACTGTTGCTGAGTCACAGCAATCTGGCGCCATGCCAGCAGCAGCGGGCTGCCACGTTACGCCAGAGACTGGTTGCCAGCAAAGTCAGTAAATACAACCTGGGTGCGGCGTTTACCTTGCCCGCTGAAGCGACGAATAAAACGGTGATTCTGGTGCCGGGGCAGGTTGAGGACGATGCCTCTATCCTGACCGGCACGATATCCCTGCGTACCAACAGCGCGCTTTTACGCACTGTCCGGGAACGTAACCCCGGCGCTTACATTATTTATAAGCCTCATCCGGATGTTCTGGTGGGGAACCGGCAGGGGCACATTCCCGCCGAAGATGTCAGCCGCTGGGCGGACAGTCAGGCGCTGGATGCAGACATTATTCAATGTATTCAGGCTGCCGACGAACTGCACACGCTGACGTCGCTGTCAGGTTTTGAAGCGTTGTTACACGGTAAAAAAGTGGTGTGTTACGGCATGCCATTTTATGCCGGATGGGGACTGACGCAGGATGAGCATGCCTGTTCACGCCGGCTGCGCAGCCTCACCTTAGACGATGTGGTTTACCAGGCGCTGATTGCCTACCCGTCGTATATCAACCCGCAAAGTCGGGAGCCCATTTTGGCAGAGCAGGCGGTTGAACTTCTTGCTGCGACGCCCCGGGCACAAATGCAATTCACCAGAGTTAAAGCGGGCAGGATAGTCCGGTATTACAGAAAACTGCTCATGCTGGTCCGGGTGACGTTGACGACCTGAACCGGCTTCTTACTACAAGCTTATTGCATTAATGGAAACGGACTGAAATGGACAGTAAGGCGCTTACGACATTACTTTCTGGGAAAAAATATTTGCTGTTGCAGGGGCCGATGGGGCCTTTCTTCAGCGATTTAGCTCAGTGGCTGGAGTCTCTGGGGCGTGAGGCGGTGAATGTCGTCTTTAACGGCGGTGACAGGGTGTATTCGCGAAAGCGTGAATACCGCTTGTACCAGCAAACGCCAAAAGAGTTTCCGACCTGGCTGAAAGCCACCTGGCAGGATTACGACTTCGATACCATCGTGTGTTTCGGGGATTGTCGTCCGCTGCATCAGGCGGCAAAACGCTGGGCACAGGCTAAAGGCATACGCTTCCTCGCGTTTGAGGAGGGGTATCTGCGCCCGCATTACATCACGCTGGAGCAGAATGGCGTGAATGCCTATTCCGGCCTGCCACGCGATGCGGAGTTCTACCGCAGCCTGCCTGAAATGACCATGCCGGAAGTTGAACAGCTGAAACCTTCAGGCTGGCAGCGCGTGCGTTATGCGGCCGTGTATTACCTGGCGGGCTGGCGCTACCGGCACGACTTCCCAAAATATCGCCATCACAAATCCTTCTCGCCGTGGTATGAGGCGCGCTGCTGGACCCGTGCTGCCTGGCGTAAAAAGCTGTACGCCTTCCGCCAGCGCAACATTTTGCAGCAACTGCAGACGGATCTGGATCAGCGGTATTATCTGGCCATTTTGCAGGTATATAACGACAGTCAGATCCGCAATCACAGCCCGTATCAGGATGTGCGTGATTACATCAATGAAGTCATGCACTCGTTTGCCAAAAAGGCCCCTTCCGCTGAGTATCTGGTGATCAAACATCACCCGATGGACAGAGGGCACCGCTTATACGGGCCGCTGATCCGCCAGCTTGGTAAAAAATACGGCATCGCTGACCGCGTAATCTACGTGCATGACCTGCCGATGCCTGAGTTGCTGACGCATTCCAAAGCGGTTGTTACCATTAACAGCACCGCGGGTCTCTCTGCGCTTATTCATAACAAGCCGCTGAAAGTGATGGGCAACGCGCTGTATGACATTAAAGGCATTACGTATCAGGGACATCTGAACCAGTTCTGGCAGTCAGGGTTTAAACCCGATGCGAAGCTGTTTAAGCAGTTCCGGTTATACTTGCTGAAGAATACGCAGATTAACGCCGTATTTTATGGTGGCAATAAAGTGGATATCGCCACAGCGACTGATAACCCATATCACCCGGTATTTATCAGTCAGAAACTGATTATGAATTACACCAAACATCAGCCTTCATAACGATTAACCTTCAAAAACAGGCAGAGGAATATGCACAGATGCAAAAAACGTTTATCAGTTCCACCCTGTGCATATTTCTCATTAGCTGTTCTTCTGCCTTTATTTCTTTCTGCCTGTGCCGGTGCAGTTCCCTCGATGCACTCTCATGAGTGCGAATTGCCTGAGGTGCGCGGCAACACCACGCTGTCCCCTCACTGCGTTTATAAAGAAGCGGTCATCATCACCAGCAGCAACACCACGTTAGATTGCCGGGGAGCGGTGCTGGAGGGGGACAATGAACGCCCTTTTGGCATACTGATCAACAGCAAGGGTAAGCCATTATCCGATGTCACCGTCCGTAACTGCAAAGTGCTTAACTTTACTCACAGCGGGATCCGTATCACTTCTGACATCGCAGCCAATAAACTCAGCCCGAACCACGAAAAAAACTACCGCCGGACACCCACACGGATAACCCTTGAGAACGTTGAAGTGACCGGCAGCGGACGCGTAGGAATTTACTTTGACGATTACGTGACTCATTCAACGTTAAGCCACTCGATTGTCCGCGACTCGTATATGTCCGGTATCTACCTGGAGCATTCCTCGCGTAATAATAAAGTCGTGGATAACCAGATCATCGACAACGGCCATGAGCGTTTCGGCAAGGGGAAGCGTGAAGGATTAGCCGTCGATTCGTCAGCTTACAACCTGATTGAAGGCAACCGTTTTGAATCCAACGGGGCAGGGGGTGTGTTTCTGTATAAGAACTGCGGCGAGCATTTCAGCACTGGCAAATCCGTGATCCGCTGGCAGCACAGCGACTACAACGTTATTCGCAACAATACCTTTGTGAATGAACCCGTAGGCATCTGGCTGGCATCCCGGCAGAACCGGGACTTATCAGGATTTGATTGCGGGGATAAACCGAGGGACAGTTCCGGTAAATACTTTAACGATTATGCGGATAATAATGTGGTGGAGGGGAATAAGTTTGAGAAGATAAAAAATAATATTCAGAATGAAGGGGACGATAATATCATCAAATCACACATGCATACTTCATTAAATTTTTAAGGCATTTGTTATAATGATGAGTAGTAAAATCATTCTCGCATGGCTAATAATTTTAATTGCTTTGCTCTTGAGAGGTAAAAAGTATTGTTATAGTGATAAGGATGCGCGCCCCATAAGTGATTTGAATCACAGAAAGAAATGTAATAGGGTGAGTCTAATTGAGTAACACCGCTATGATTGATTTTAATATGATCGTAAATATATTCTACGAAACTATTATATTCATCAATTGTGTATTTGACTTTGTCAAATTTTATGAATTTCTCCCCGTCAAAATAATGTGAGCACATAAATACCTTATTAATGATTATGTTCTTTGAAGGGATTATTTCTGAGGCTAGTGATATCAAATTTGAAATGGCATTAATAGATATCTCAAGTTTTTCTTTAGAGTTAAAATTTAAAGTTGTCTCTGCTTTTAATTCATTTTTAGCTTCAGTGCTTCGAAAGCTCCATGAGTTTGTAATTACACTGTCATTGTAAATTAATAAATCAAATCTTTCATCCATCAAGTCAATAATAAATAAAGACTCTTTTTGAAGGGATTTTATTGTTTGCTCTAATGTAGTTTTATCGAGATCATGTTTGACGCACTGAGTTAGAAATTCACTTTTTATATTAATCTTCTTTTCGTTGTAGTCTATTTTTTGAGCCAATAAAGATGCAATGCTATTATTTGATATGTATGAATTTATCTTGAAGGTGTTCTTCTTGTAAGTGTCTTTATATACTCGTAGTATATCTCTTGAATCACAACTTCCCAAAATAGTTGTATCAATTTGTAGTTCTAAAGAGTTACTTGCCAATATTTTGGTGACTGAGTTTAGCGATGTGTTTACTCGCATAACATTATTTATTTTAGTAGGTAAAAAATTATTGCCTAGCAATTCTACATGATCGATGCTTTCTATTATATCAATGTTTACATGCTCTGGAATTAGATTGATGAATTCTAAAGTTTTTTCTTTTTGTTTGCAATTTAACTTACTCCCAATATTACCAATAAAAGAAATATATATATTTGTTATATTTGTTATATTTGTTAAAAATGTTGCAAAGCTAAAATAAAAAGAATCATCAACCGCTAAGGAGAGAACTTTATCTTCAGTTAAAAAATCGATCAAAGAACCAAGCTCGATGTAATTGACTTCTTCCTTGCTAATAAACATATCTTCAGGAGGTGCATCGTAACCAAAGTAATAATTTTCTGACATTTAATTTTCCTCAATTAAATCTAGGATTCTTTTACTATTTAAATTATCTTTGTATTTAAAGAATATTTTTGATTTATCATGGTCTGCCTTTTCCATTAGGCAATTGTTCTTGATCATTTTTTCCAGATTAAAATACAAGTCATTTATATCTTTAGATATTGTCCCAGGCATATCCGTTAATGGATTGATTAATGGTCCGCCGCGGGCGGCAAAAAATTTTTCTTGATCAAACCAATAATATAAGACGGGCTTGTTCTGGTAAAGCATATCGAAAGAAGCCGATGAGTAGTCAGTTATCATCATGTCAGAATTTATTATAAGTGATTGAACATCAACGTCGTTCATACTATGTATTTTATAACCGGATAAATGGGTGGTAGTACGCAAATATTTATGCAATTTGTGATGTAAACAAGCTTCTAGCGTGTATCCATAATTTTGTAAAAGTTTATTGATTAGAGGGTTGGATAATAGTTCTATCAATTTTTTATAATAAGAGGATTGCTGAAATTGCTCTGTAGACATTCGACTTAAGTTATCTCTCCAGGTAAACATAATAAATATTTTTTTCGTTGGGGAATTTTTTTTCTTTGGTAGAAAATCAAATCTTGAAAGTCCAGTAACTGCAACTTGATTTTTTTCAAACCCAAAGTTTTTACAAACTAGATTACGTTCATGCTCTGAACTAACAATGAATTTATGTGGTAATTCTAGACGCTTTTCCATTGAGTTTTGATCATAGTAACCAGTTGCTCTGTTTAAAGCAAAAATTCCATGCTGAAGAAAATATCGTGGTTTGGTAATGTGCTGAGAAGCAACATCTTTCCATCGGAAAAATATGTCTCTCATACTATCGCTGAAGATGTATTTTTTTGCTGCGTGGAATATTATAAAATGTTTTAAAGAGCCATAATAAACAACATTAGAGTTATTGATTATATTTATAGCTGTAGGTGCATCTTTCTTTATGACATAAAAATATTCGAATTTTAATAGTTTGTTTTTACGAGGAAATGAATTTTGAGCGTATTTAAATAAATGGTAGCTGGAGTCATTTGCTGTATTACCTAGACGCTCACCAATCAAGCAAATATTTCTTTTTCTATAGAATGTTCTGGCAACAAGTGATGCAGTTTTATATTGAATGTTCCAAGATAATTTTTTGTGTGATTTGATTATTTTCTTTACTTTGAAGGAGATTCTTGATCTAAGGCTATTCTTCGATTTTAATAGTAAATAGTCTTCAATAATGAGATTGTCTTTAACGATTGCAGCATGTTTAAGACAACTTTTTTGATACTTCTTATTTAAAATTCTGTGGGCTTCAGAGTAATAACCATGATAAATCAGAATCATGGGCAAGCGTCGGGAGGGTGTAAAAACTTTTAAAATATCGTATCCAATAGATTTTTTGAGGAACGTATTCAACTCTTGATATATTTTTTTGCATGCTAAGAAATTATTGTCAGCTGAAAATTTTGTTAATCTATAAAGTATTCCACGCAAGATAAATAATTTAGCCAGCCATGTTTGTCTTGGTGGTAGTTTGAACTGATTTGTTAGTGCATAAACTTTAATTAAATCCTCAAACACTTTTTCATTAACGATTTGTGTACATGACGGATTATCCTCATCATCTCTTCCACGATATAAATAGGTTACTGCTGGTGTGGAAGAAATATGGTTTGCCTTATACATTGCACTAATAACGAAAATCCAATCCTCTGCCAGTTTAATCCCCACTGGGAATTTTATATCGTTTCTAGTTAATAAATTCTTACTATATAATTTCCCCCAAGGTGGAGGAGTATTCATTAGTATAGACTTATGAAAGAATTTTACTTTTCGTAACGATGCTGATGCCACTTCAGAGTGAGCCTCGATATACCAAGATCGTCGGCTATTAAATGCTTTACTATGAGAAACAATAACCTCTGACTTAGTTTCTTCTGCAATTGCTATGAGTGATGAAATTGCATCTTGTGGAAGAAGGTCATCGGAGTCCAGGAACATAATATATTTACCTTTCGCAATACCTAGGGCATTGTTTCTTGCAACTGATTGACCTGAATTTTGTTGCTCTAATAATATAATATTAGAGTGGTCAGCCATGTACTTTAGTAAAATATTTTTTGAATTATCAGGCGAACCATCATTAACACAAATTATTTCAATATAATATTTTGTGTGTTTTTTACTTAACTTTTGAATAATAACTGAATCTATACATTCAGCAAGATATTTTTCAGTTTTGTAAACCGGTATGATGACAGAAACTAATGCTTGTTTTTCTCGAATATCCATGAGAATGCCTTGAATTTATTGTGTTGAAATATTAGCAATACAGTTTTTATAGTGATCATTTTTGTCTATTAATGCTAGGCCGATTAATAAGCTTAACTTTCCTGTTGATTTTATAATATTTATCCCTTCCGCTTCGTATCTATATTCCCCTCCCTTTATAACCTTACTTATATCTATTTCTGTGACTGTTTTTTTCCTAAAACCTTTTCCATTCCAGTTATATAATTTAATGGTATTATTTGGAGATCCCGTTAACGCGTATATTGAACCGGCATCTAATGCAAGTCCCTGCATTACTTCATTTTGTGGGAAGTTAATTTTAGTTGGCATTAAGTGAATAATGTTTTCTTCAACATCTAAATCACCCATATATATGACTTTTTTACGACTTTCACTCGAGGCCCAAACAATTACTTTGAGAGGGCTGTTTCTATCCATGGCAATTATTTGATTTCCATATATTTTTTGAGAGTAAGTGTATTTTTTTATGATTTTGTTTTTATGTAATAATATTACAGATGGGGACTTGTAAGAGTTGGTCGTTGTAATTACCGAGTTTTTAACGAATAGCCCATCAAGGTGTCCGATTGAATCTGTATTGGAAAATATCATTTGAGATATTAATTTTTTACTGTTGTCATACTCTTCTAGTAGTTGGCTGTCGTGTTCTTTATTGTCAAAACTTAACCAAATAGTATTTTCATTGTCGTCAAAAAAGAACGATTGCATTATTTTTTTTGTGCTGGATGGAAAGCAAGTAAATTTTTCTGCGAAAAGTTTTTTTGAGTTAATTATGTTATTGTTATTTTTTGAAACTATATCAGCAAGGTTTTGAGCATGCACAATACTGGAATATATTAATATAAAAAAAATAATAATCTTCATTTTTTATTCCGATGTTATTTTTTTCTAGAAGAGGAATTGAATTGATCTTCAAGTGCTTCTTTAAGATGCTCTTTATAATTATCTAAATTTGCCGTTTCGGAGTTAAAGTCATTTGCACAAAATGAATGAGGTTGTTCGCCAGTTATTTTTTTTATCTTCAGAGATTTATAATAGCTGCGGGCAGCTTTAGAGCGAATGTTGAAATAATGGCATACGTCTCTTTCTAAAGTTGCTTTGCCTTTGATATACGCTAACCATGGCACAAAAAAAGTTGCCATATTGATATCATTATTGGTTCGAAACTTGTTTGACAGAAAAAGTGTTATCTCAGTTTCATATTCTTTCCATGCCAGCTCAAAAAAACTTTTTTGCAACGGTACATATGTATGCACTAACGGAGTGTCAATATTTATATTGAAATCTTCATCGAATATTTTCGCCGACTTTGTAGATGCAGATAACGTCGGCGTCTCAGTGCCTTTTAAGGACATATTTTTTAGGCTTTTTCGAGAGATAAATAATGAAGAAAGGCCATTGCTTTTGAAAAAATGTCCCGGCGGCAGTGGTCTTGCGACGAAGACATCATCATTAAAATAGATGAAATGCTCAGCAAGATTAGGCACTTTGTGTAAGTGCGCCTCAATGACATGTGAGTTAAAGGTTGGGAGATATTTATCATCAATGATTTCTTTATGATCAATAATTTTTATTTTCTTGTTTGATTCACATCGCAAAGGATTTTGATTATCTGTGATAATAAAAATATTTCTTACCCAAGGCAAATAAAGCTCAATGCTTTTAATTGAATAACGCAGTTCATCATGATTGTTAAAACGCGCATTATCAGTGGAGAAATTACCTAACTTTTCAATATCAACTTCAGACTTATAGTTTTTATACTTCTCTTTCCACTTAATGTCTGAATCATCAACCCATGTAAATACCACATCGATAGGGAAATTAATAGGCAACAGGTTTTCAATAGCAAGGTTATGCTTGATTAATACGTTTTCTTCTAATTCAGGACACTGAATCTCATTCCTAACTATCGGGTATCTCTTGTTAAAATAATCCCTAAAGAAAACTCCAGGACTTTTGATAAATTTTTTTAGTTTTTTCATGTGATAAAAAACCTACAGTGAAAAACGATGACACTTCTCTTTAAGTAAGATACTGAACAACTTCGCTCACATGGGGACTATGACATTGCAATGAGAAGCACTATTATTCATATCCCTTCATCATTTTTATAAGTGGTAATAGCTTCATCAACCGATTCGAAGTACTTCACTTTGTTATCTCTTCCAATAAACAAAGCCACATCGCAAAACTCTTTCAGTGATCCGAGGCTATGTGAAACCATCAGAAAGCTGGCTTCCTCATGTCGTGCTTTGAATAAGTCTGCGCATTTTTGTTTAAATCTGGCATCGCCGACTGCGGTGACTTCATCGACAAGATAGTAATCAAATTTAAATGCCATGCTCAGGCCAAAACCCAGACGGGATTTCATACCGGAAGAATAGGTTTTAATCGGCATATCAAAGTATTTGCCCAGTTCGGCAAACTCTTCGACAAAGGCGACTTTTTCACGTAACTGATCTGGTGTGGAATAGAGGCGGGCGACGAATTTTACATTTTCACGTCCGGTCAGGCTTCCCTGAAATCCGCCGGCCAGGCCAACCGGCCAGGAAATGGTTTTCTCCGTGTGAATTTTGCCGGAATCCGGGCGGTCAATCCCGCCGATGACGCGTAATAATGTTGATTTACCCGCGCCGTTACGGCCAATCAACGCCACGCTTTTACCTGAAGGCAGCTCAACATTGAGATCTTTAAAAACGTAATGGCGGCCTTTCGGTGTGCGGTAGGATTTTGTCAGGTTTTCGATTTTTATCATGATGTCAGCATCGCCTCTTCACGATTCCGGTAGAGGGCCAGGCCGATAAACAATACAACCAGAGTACAGGCAGCCAGATAATTCAGGCTGACGCCTTCACTGATATAACCCGGTACGACTGATTCGCGGCAAAGCTCAACCACGTGGACGATAGGGTTCCACAGCAGGTAAGGCCAGTATTCCTTCGGTATGTTATGCAAAGAAAACATAATGCAGGAAATGAAATAGAGAGGCTTAATCAAAATAGGCAGGAACTTTTCGGTCTCCGGGAATGACTTTCCGACCACCATAAATATTAAGCCCATACCGCAGGAGAACAGCACTAAAAGTACCCAGACCAGAATCAGAGTAATAAGCTTTGTGACTTCAAACTCTTCGCCCAGCAGGCCGACAATGGCCATAAGTAACACGTACACGACCGCGTATATCAGCGCTTCCAGCATTGCTCTGGCGATGATGGTATCCACAGGGCGAACCGGGCGGTAATTAAACAAACCCTGGTTGGCTTCAATCGCGCCAATAGAACGGTTGGTAATATTGCTAAATACAAAGAAAGGGATAATGCCGTTGATCAGGAAAACCGGAAACGAAATATCCGGCATAGTGCGGTGCATCACGTAGCCAAAAATGGCCAGCATAATCAACATATGTGCCATCGGCTCCAGCGCTGCCCACAGATACCCTAACCGGTACTTACCAAAACGGGTTTTGATTTCCCTTAAAAACAGCGCTTTCACCGCCGCTTTCTGTACTTCTAAGCCACTACGTGCCATCAGATTATTCCAGTTTTTTACATTTTCCACGCTACCGCCCCTGGCTTACAGCAGCCAATGCGCTCGGAATCGGGTCGGATTGTGGGAGGCGGCACATCTTTGATGCTGCCGCAGCAGGGGAGTCACTTTTCCGTAAGTTGCATTTAGGGGGTTAATGCGGTGTCACATCCCTGTAAATTATCTTTAATTTTTATTAGGTTAGGTTGGCAGGTGTTTTTCACAAAAATGCAAAGGTTGCGAAAAAATATTTCAGCAAGTTTCAGGTGTGATCGAGGTTATGTAAAATTGCTTTGAGCTATTAATTTGTATTAAATCATTCACACCGCCTATTGGTTTAAGAATTCTCTTAGGATGAAAATAAACATTAAGTTTATCAGTGGGATAATGAAACCGGTTCCAGGGGGTAAAGTTGAGAATGTAGTTGAAAATGTAACTATTTATCAGCGGGATTATTAAATGTAGATGTAAAGTTACAGGGTAAGAGGGGTTTTAAGTGCAATTCGCCAGAAGAGGATACAGGTATTTGTTATCGAAAATGAAAAGGCCAGTGACTTTCGTCACCGGCCTTTTCTTGTTAATCGCTCATTTTACCGCCGTATGATCCCGCGGTCAGAGCACATTGTTACTCAATATTTGATTCGATGAACCACAGGAATTTATCCAGGTCGCGCGATGCAGCGGTGAAAATATCTGCGGTGTCTTCATCTTCTACTTCGCCGATAGCCTTACGGGTATCGTTCGCGACAACACCATAACGTTCCGCCAGGGCTTTCAGATGTTCCTGCACGGTATGGATGTTGGTCGGGTAACTTTTCAGCGGGGTTTTATCGTTAACAACCTGCACGGTACCCAGCGCCACACCACCTAACTGCACCACACGTTCTGCGATGGTGTCCTGATGGTCAATAATCGCGGTACGGAAACCATCAAGCATTTCGTGTACGGCAATAAAGTTTGCGCCACGCATGTTCCAGTGAGCTTGTTTGGTGATCAGCGACAGATCGATGTATTCAGTCACCAGACGGTTCAGCACCTTGATAGTATTGAGTTTGACGCTTTCATCTAAATCATTGCGTGTGTAGATAAGCTCAGAAGATTTCGTTTTGACCAGTTTAGCGGTACTCATATACATATCTCCTTGTTTCATTAAAATTAATTGCTACTAATGTATTTCGTAACTGCATTCAGTATAGCAATAAATTGAAAATTTGCAGGGCGTACATTCCTATCGTTCTGATAGCGTGTGTCTTATAAGCTCTGCTGTGATTTCACTTCCAGCTTATCATGCTGATTTATAAGGTGGATAGGATTCCTCCTGAACTTCCACTTCTATTAATCTGCTAAAATAAACTAAGACTGATAATTATTTTCATTACGTGGGGAAAGATATTTTTAAATGTAAGTGACAGTGTGCGGATATATTTTTACCGGGACTTTGTTCTGGTATGGAATATGACCAGTCGGCATAACAGTTTGCCGTATTTAATATTGAAATATAACGGCGGGATAATACCCGCCGTTAATCACTGTCTGCTGTCCTTTAAAGCGCCATCGCACCGCTATACAAAACGGCACCCGTCGGTTGCCCGGTCGGCGAACCGCCGTGAGGCTCGAGGCTTATTGCCAGCGTAAAACCTGCATCCGGCATTTTCGCTGCCAGCGCCAGTTGCGTCGGTTGTTGCGTATTCAGCAAGCCGAGGGAATGCGGCTTGCCTCCCGGCGGAATGGCCCACAGTTCAAGGCTGTGATCTGCGCCGATATTCTGCGCATTGATCGGCGTCAGCAACAGGCTGCGGGTGCTTCTGTCCGCGCTGACCACCCACTGTCCGCTTTGCGTACCGGCGCTGCTGGCCAGTATCGCCACCGGCATTGGCGCTTCTGGCTGAACCAGCAGGCGGGGGATCAGCAACAATGCGGCAAGCCCGGCGGCCAGCGCCCAGCCCATATAAGCCCGCACCGGTCGTGTCGCCGGAGCCGGAAGTCTGGCCGGTTGCAGCGCAAGGTTATGCTGAATGCGTTTCCACACCGATGCAGGTGGGATGACCGGGGTTATCTGATTATCCAGTTGCGTGAAAGCTTCCTGCCAGCGTGCCACTTCGGCCGCCAGTTCAGGGTCTTCCTGCATTTTTTGCTCAAACTGAATCCGGGCCGCGCCGCGCAAGGTGCCGAGCGCATATTCAGCCGCCAGGGCGGCATGATAATGGCTTCTGCTTTTCATAGTCCTACGCAGCTCTTTAAGTGATCCAGGGCGCGACGTATCCAGCTTTTGATCGTCCCCAGAGGTTGTTGAAGATGCGATGAGACCTCACCGTGCGACAGGCCCTGATAATAGGCAAGGATCAGGCTTTGTCTTTGTTCGGCGGGCAGATGTGCGAGGCAGGTGGCCAGAATTTTGGCGTCACTGTCCTGTTGCAGCCGTTGCAAGGGGTCATCATAGTCGCTGGCATCTCCGTCATGCATTGTCTCGTCCAGTTCATCTAACTGGTTATCGCTCCCGCGCATCCAGTCGATAGCGCGGTTGCGGACAATATGGGTAAGCCAGGTCATCGGGGAACTGAGCGCCGGATTATACGAGGCAGCCCGGTTCCACGCGGTGATATAGCTGTCGTGCAACACTTCTTCTGCCCAGGCATGTCGCCGCAACATGCGTAATGCGACGGCGAATAGCCGGGGGGACGTCAGACGATATAACTGCTCAAATGCCTGACGATCGCCAACGGCCATGGCGCTCATCAGTTCGCGCTGTACTTCCGGCGCATTCTCTGGTGTTGGCTTAACGAAAAAATTGTCATGCATTCGCGCGTCCTGACTTACTGAGGTGCTGTTTCATAAGAGAAATCATGCCCTCAGTATAGCCGGTATTATTTTGGCATCAGGACGGTATCAATGACGTCGATCACACCGTTCTTCTGCTGGACGTCATAAGTACTGATGTTGGCGATATTCCCCTTGCCATCTTTGAGCTGAATATTGTGAGGTCCGTTGTTCAGGATCCACAGTGGCTGGCCGTTAACGGTTTTCAGTTCCGCCGTGCCGTTGCCTTTTTTCAGCAGTTTTTCCAAATCTTTCATTTCATATTTACCGGCCACCACGTGATACGTGAGGATGCTGGTCAGGGTGGCTTTGTTTTCTGGTTTCACCAGATTATCCACGGTACCCGCCGGTAATTTGGCAAACGCGGCGTTGGTTGGCGCAAACACGGTGAACGGGCCTTTGCCCTGCAGCGTATCCACCAGTCCTGCTGCTTTTACCGCCGCCACCAGCGTGGTGTGGTCTTTCGAATTCAGGGCATTTTCTACGATATTTTTGGACGGATACATTTCAGCGCCACCGACCATGGTGATGCTTTGGGACATCATTGCAGCCATTGACGCGGTGCTGAGCAGCAGAGAAGCACAGATTGCGGTACGGAGTAATGTTTTCATGATGGTGTCCTTCGTCAGTTAAGGAGGTGAGGTCTTGCCTCACCTCTATACATACGAATGACCCCCTGCTTTTGGATGCAGGAAAAATGAAATAAATGAAAATAATTTTCAACCTGCTGATAGAAAAGAAAAAGCCACATCGGGATGACGTGGCTTTTTTATACGATGCGGTGCCATTACTTCCCGGAAGGGGTATTTCCGGCAATATCCACCGTCTCGATTTTGGTTTTGCGCTGCAGGGTAAGTGTTGAACCGGCGGAAGCCGCGATAATCGCCGCCAGCCCGATCCACTGCGTCGCGGTCAGGAATTCACCGAGGAAGATAATGCCGGAAAGCGCGGCCATCGCCGGTTCCATGCTCATCAGCGTACCGAAGGTTTTGGCTGGCAGTTTGGTCAGGGCCATCATTTCCAGTGAATAAGGAATGGCGGAAGTGAGCAGGGCGATCAGCAAGCCGAGCGGTAAAATATCCCAGCTGAAAATAGAGGTGTGTGCCTGGATTGCGCCAATCGGGAAGAAGATTAACGCCGCAATCAGTGACCCCATCGCGGCGGTGCCCGGTCCGTAACTGCTGCCAGCACGTTGTCCGGCGAGGATATAAACCGCCCAGCAGCCACCGGCGATCAGCGCAAAGCACGCACCTTTGAGGTCAACACCGCCAGCACTTTGCCCGAGGGGTAACAGGAACAGTAACCCGATTACGGCCAGCACGACCCAGATGAAATCCACCGGACGGCGTGAGGAGAACATCGCGACCGCCAGCGGGCCGGTAAATTCCAGTGCAACGGCAATGCCCAGCGGCACGGTACGCAGGGCCAGATAAAACGAATAGTTCATGCAGCCCAGCGCCAGGCCATACATCATCAGTGCACGCAAATTACCGCCGCGCATTTTCAGGCGCCACGGACGAAAATAGAGCAGCAACAGAATAGAGCCGATACCAAGACGCAGAGCCGTGACACCCTGCGGGCCGACCACCGGGAAAAGCGTTTTTGCCAGCGACGCGCCGCCTTGTAATGACAACATGGCGATCAGTAACAACAGAATCGCCACCAGCGGTGAGGTTTTTTTCGGTAACGCAGGGACGGGCGGGCTGTTGTTATGCGTCGCTGCCTGCAGAGCGATCTGCGGATCCTGCGGCTGATTTTGTCCTGACTGTGTCATCCATTGCGCCTTTTGAGGTGATCCCATGAATCCGGAAACTTCAGATTTATAGTTTTGAAAAGAAAGGTAAAGCGCTGTCAGTGTAGAGGGAAAAGTGGCGAGAAAAAATCCTCACGAAAAAGTTTTTTTCGGAACGTGTTTGTTAAAAAACTTCCTAAAATAGTTTGTTTTTTGAGCAAATTTTTAGGAATTATCTGCTAATCTCAAAAAGTTCAATAAGTTTACCTTATAGTTTGTGTGACTAAAATCCCAATAAAATTAAATGGATAGCGTGTGCTGGAAACTTCCTGTTACACCATATGATGCTTTGGACATCTTAATTGAGGCAGAGTTTCACACTAGTTTTTGTTATATTTTCAAACGTGAAGGTTACTTTGGTTTCTCTTTTTGAGGTGGTTTATGAAAAAAATTGCATGTCTTTCCGCATTAGCTTGCGTAGTTGCACTGGGCGTTTCTTCAAGCGCTTTCGCTGACACCAGCACCGTAACTGCTGGCTACGCTCAGGGTGACGCACAAGGCGTTGCTAACAAAGCAAACGGCTTCAACTTAAAATACCGCTGGGAACAAGATAGCAACCCACTGGGCGCTATCGGTTCTTTCACTTACATCGAAGATGACAGCTCTCCTGCATCTGGCGACTACCGTAAAGCACAATACTACGGTCTGACTGCGGGTCCTGCTTACCGTCTGGCTGACTGGGTTTCCATCTACGGTGTTGTGGGTGTTGGCTACGGCAAATTCCAGTACAACGAAGCAGCAGCATCTACTGCTAACCGTGAAAAAAATGACACCAGCGATTACGGTTTCTCTTACGGTGCTGGTCTGCAGTTCAACCCAATCCAGAACGTTGCTCTGGACGTGTCTTACGAACAGTCCCGCATCCGCAGTGTTGATGTTGGTACCTGGATCGCAGGCGTGGGTTACAGCTTCTAATTCTTCGCCGCAGCGTAACGCTTTGCCGTTACCCTCCCGCGAAAACAAAAACCGCTCAGCTGAGCGGTTTTTTTATGCCTGTCAGATCCCGCTGAACCAGTTATAACCCTGATCTTCCCAGTAGCCGCCGGGATATTCATTGGTGACGAAAATCGCGCCAATATGTTTGGCGTTTTTAAAGCCGAGTTTGGTTGGCATCCGCAGGCGTAACGGGTAACCAAAATCGGGGGGTAAGGGTTTGCCGCCAAAATCCAGAGCCAGAATGGTTTGCGGATGCAGTGCCGTCGCCATATCAATACTGGAATAATAGCGGTCGTCACATTTGAATCCGACATATTTGGCTGTCAGATCCGCGCCGACGTGTTGCAGAAACGTTTTCAGCGGTACGCCTTTCCACTGGCCGATGGCGCTCCAGCCCTCAATGCATATCAGCCGGGTGATCTGGCTTTCCTGCGGCAGGCGCTGCAATTGTTCCAGTGTCCACGGCGCTTTCTTTTGCACCAAACCGGAGACTTCCAGCCGGTAATTGGGGATGTCGATTTCCGGCACGTTGTATTCGGGGTAATACGCGTTGAAACGAAACGGTGTGGTGATTTGATCGGCGCGATAGGTTTGCGCCAGTTTCTGGCCGCTGAACAGCCAGCTTTGTACCCGGTCGTTCCAGCGGGACATCGCCCACAGCACTTTATCGACCTGATCGCCGTCCTGCAGATTACAACCGGTAAGCATCGAAACCGCGCCCAGCGTAAGGCCGGAGCGCAATAACATACGGCGTTGAATATTAACCAGTTGCTTGCGCTGATCGGGTTCAAGAATAATTTTTGGCCGCTGTGTTTTATCACTCATCGGCTCGGTCCTCCGTGCTAATTTTTTTGCCGCCGGTCAGCATCGCCACGAAGGTTTTCGGCACCAGCAGAACCATCAGTACGTGAATAATGACGAACAGCAGTACGCCGCTCATCGCAAAGAAATGCACATAACGGGCGATATCAAAACCGCCAAACAACCAGACCAGACCGCTGAACTGCGCGGGTTTCCAGATCGACAAACCCGACAGCACCAGCAGCGCGCCCAGCAACAGAACACCGCTGTACATCAGTTTTTGCACCGCGTTGTACTGACCCAGCTTGTGCGGGAGTTTGAATGTCAGTGCGCGAACGGTATCGCGCCAGACCGTACGGGGCGAAAAGGGGAAAAAGTCGCGTCTGAAATGACCGCTGAAAATGCCCCACAGCAGATAGAACAGGGCATTGGCCGCCAGCAGCCACATTACCGCCAGATGCCAGGCAATATTGCCACCCAGCCAGCCGCCGAGGGTGGTGTTCTGCGGGAAAGTGAAAGCGAAAAGCGGGTCGGCGTTATAAATCCCCCAGCCGCTCATCACCATGCCGATCATTGCCAGCAGATTGATCCAATGACAAATGCGAACCGGCCAGGAATGAATCCGGCGCTTCCGGGGCGATGAGAGCTGAGGTTTCACGCTTAATCTCCTGTTGTTCGGCCGGATTACATCGGCGGCGCGATGCCGTCTTTACCGGCAGCAATACCACGGGCAACCAGTGCACCTTTGTCATCTTTTATGGCAAACAATACGATTTTAGTGCCCGGTTTCAGCAGGCTGCGGTCGCCCGGCGCCAGCAGTACAACCGGTACGTCGTCAGGCACAATGACCGTTTTCTCGGCATCGTGATATTTCACGGTCAGGGTGCGGCCATTGCTGTTCACCAGCTTGCCGACGGTGCCGTTGGTCATGGTATTGATTTTGCCATCGGCGGATTCAAACGGATTGAAGCCTTCACCGCTGCCGCGCAGGCTGGGGGCGAATACGTGCACTTCCAGTGCTTTCAGCGTGCCATTAGCCTGCGGAACGGCGGCCGTCCCGATGAAGCTGTCCGCTTTGATATCGCTGATCTGCCCTTTGGTGACGGCATTGATCTTGGTCTGGTCGGTCAGCTTAACGTCGAGTTTTTCGCCCTGACGTGTGGTGATTTGTACCGATGAGTCATTAACTGAGTCAATGGTTCCGCGTGTAGGTTTAATCACATTATCGGCGGCAAATGCCGATGTCATCCCGCTGCACATCAGCAGGGAACCCAGTAACAGACCAGCGAGACGTGTTGGTGCATTCATGATTAATTCTCCATTTTCCAGCGTTTTTTCATTCTGTTAGATGAATCACTGAACCTGCCAGTGATGAATAACTTTCTTAAGAGTGGACGATAAACCGGTATTGGCTGATGACAAATTGATGACAAAATTGTCATCAAAGGTGTCTGACGAAACTGATAAACTTTCGGGTGAATCATTCTCTAGGTGAATGGTCATGCGGCGCTGAGGGCCTGAATGCGAATACTGGTGATTGAAGACGATGTCAGTACAGGCGATTACCTGAAAAAAGGGCTGACAGAAGCAGGTTACAGCGTAGATCTGGCGCGCAACGGTGCCGACGGCCTGTTTCTGGCGCTGGAAGAGGGGTACGACGCGGTGATCCTCGACGTCATGCTGCCGGGGCTGAACGGCTGGCAGGTGATGGAAGTCCTGCGCAAAAAGAGCGACGTGCCGGTGCTGTTTCTCACCGCCCGCGATGAAGTACAGGATCGCATTCACGGGCTGGAGCTGGGGGCTGACGACTATCTCATCAAACCGTTCTCCTTCACCGAACTGGTGTTGCGTATCCGCACCTTGCTGCGCCGCCCGGCCGCCCGTGAGCCGGATGCGTATTCGGTGGCGGATCTGAATCTTGATGTGCTGCGCCGCCGCGTGACCCGTCAGGATCAGACCATCGCACTGACCAATAAGGAATTCATGTTGCTGCAGTTGCTGATGCGCCGCGAGGGTGAGGTTCTGTCGAGAACCATGATCGCCTCGCAGGTCTGGGACATGAATTTCGACAGTGATACCAATGTAGTGGATGTCGCCATTAAGCGTCTGCGTGCCAAGGTTGACCGCAGCTTTGAGGTGAAACTGATCCATACCGTGCGTGGCATTGGTTACGTGTGCGAAGTGCGACATGAGTGATCGTCAATTGACTCACCTCCCGAAACGCGCCATGTCGCTGACGCTTCGCGCCACCTTACTTTTCGCGCTGATCGCCTCGATGGTGGTCAGTGCCGTCGGTTTCTACCTCTATTACTCGATGGATAAAGAACTGGTACGCCGCGCGGATTACCAGGTCAGCGGGCGTGTGCAGTATTTCCGTCATCTGCTTGCCAACGAATTCCCGCTGTCGCAACTCAGCCGTAATCCCGGCCTGTTTGAAAATATGCTCGGCAACGAGCGCGATATCCTGACGTTTCGTCTGTCCGGTGAGAAGCTATTGATCAACGTCAATCCGTCGCGGCTGGCATTGCCCCCGGTAGCGGCGGTGCCTGACGGCCAGCCGCTGACGCTGAATACGGTGCATCATCTCACCGCCCCCGATGGTACGCCGGTACGCTTTGCCCGTGCGGCGGTACAGATTCAGGACGGGCGGACAGTTGAAATCACCGGCGCGCATTTCATGACCGAGGAGTCGCGTCTGTTGCAGACTTTCCGCTGGGAAATTATTGGCGCGGTGTTATTCGCTTATTTGCTGATTGCCGCACTGGGTTATCTGGTGATCCGCCGCGGATTGCGGCCGCTGCGCAATATGGCGCATGAAGCGGCGCAGATCCATCCGGGCAGTCTGTCTACGCGTTTGTCTTCGGAAAATGCGCCGCAGGAATTGCAGCAATTAATTTATTCTTTCAATGACATGCTGGACCGGCTCGCCGAGGGGTATCAGCGGCTGACACAATTTTCCGCCGATCTGGCGCATGAAATCCGCACCCCGGTGGGCGCGCTGATGGGGCATTGTCAGGTGGCGTTATATCAGCCCCGGACAGTGGAAGAATACGAAACGCTGCTGGCGAACAATATAGAAGAGCTGGAACGCATTTCACGTATGGTGGAAAACATTCTGTTCCTGGCGCGCGCTTCCGATGCGCGCTCGGTTCTGACCATCACCGGTATTGATGTTTCATCTGAAATTACCCGTATCCAGGAATATTTCGAAGGGCTGGCCGAAGAGCGTGAAATGACGCTTCAAGGGCAAGGTGAGGGAACCTTGCATGCGGATGCGATCCTTTTCCAACGTGCGCTGAGTAATCTGGTCGCTAATGCGGTGCGTTATGGCCGCGAGGGAAGTGCCATCGTGCTGCGCGCCGAACCCCATGCAAAAGGCATGAATATCCGGGTGATCAGTCAGGGTGAGCCTGTTCCGCCGGAAAAACTCGGAAAACTTTTCGACCGCTTCTATCGCGCGGATGCTTCACGTAGCGAAGGTGGCAGTTCCAGCGGCCTTGGGTTGTCGATTGTTCAGGCCATTATGGCCCTGCATCAGGGAAGTGTCAGCGTAACCAGTTCCGCGCAGGGAGAAACGTGTTTTACCCTTTATTTTCCCGCATCCGACCGCAAGCTTTCTCAATAGTTTCTCAATGAAAGGGAAAAATTGCGTAAAAAAAGCCGGAATATTTCTTTTTCATGTAATTGAAATAAAAAGGATTCGTTAATTTTGTTACATTATCACATTGGAAGTCACCATTCAGTTTGAACGAAAATGCTCAGCCCGGAGTCTATATGTCCTAAGGAGTGGGTTCCAACCTCCGGTATGAGCGGTTAGTACAACGCAGCCAGACTCACAAAAGAGCCAGTTATTGCCAATGCATAAAATTCGTACACTTTCGCAACAGAGCATTTCTTTGTTCGTTGCACTTTACCTGGGGCTTCTGCTAAACCTTCCGATTTTCATCCGTCGTTATCAGCAACTGCATTATGACAATGCCTTGTCGATTGCTGTCGAAATGGTTGCCTGTTTTGCCCTGGTCTATTTCCTTTGTATGTTGCTGTCGTATACCGGAAAAACCGTTTTCCGTGTCCTGATGACCGCTATCGTGATTTCCTCTGCCGCCGCCAGTTACTACATGATTCTGTTTAACGTTGATATCGGTTACGGAATTTTAGCGGCAGCGCTGGCGTCTGATTCCATTGATTTATCGAAAGAATCTATCGGAACACATTTCATCGCCTGGACCGTGCTGGTGAGTTTGTTGCCGGTACTGTTGCTGTGGCTGAGCAAAATGCCGGGTGCGGCTCTCAAACAAACGACGTTTAAAAAACTGGCGGTCAGAACCCTGCTGCTCGCGGCCTCCGGCCTGCTTTGTTACATGCCGCTGCAACTGATGGGCAAAGTGCAGGATCGCCACGACATCGTAAACAACCGCATGATGGCGAGTTATGGCGGTGTGGTTGCCGGCACATATTCACCGTCTAACTGGCTTTCGGCGCTGGGTTTGTATACTTACAGCAGTTACAGCCAGGCGGAAGACACCAAAAATCTGTACGATCCGGCCAAACATTTCACGTATACCGCACCGGCAGATGCCAAAGATATGTACGTGGTGTTTGTGATCGGCGAGAGCGCCCGCCGCGACCATATGGGGCTGTACGGCTACGACCGTGACAACACGCCAAATCTCGACAAAGAGAAAAATCTGGTCGCCCTGCAGGGCTATTCCTGTGATACCGCCACCAAGCTTTCCTTGCGCTGTATGTTTGTCCGCGAAGGCGGGGCATCTGAAGAGCCACAGCGTACGCTGAAAGAAATGAACGTCTTTTCCGTGCTGAAAAGTAATGGCTGGAGTTCAGAGTTATATTCCATGCAGAGTGAAGCCTGGTTCTATAACAAAACCCGTGCGGATGATTATTCACTGCGTGAAAACATCGCGTCTGAAAAGCGCAACGCCGGTAAGCCGGTGGATGACATGCTGCTCATCGATGAAATGAAAGACTCGATGAATAACCATCCTAAAGGTAAGCATCTGATTATCCTGCATACCAAGGGTTCTCATTATCTGTATTCAGACCGTTATCCGCGTTCTTTCGCTAAATATAAGCCGGAATGTATGGGCATCGATGATTCCTGTTCCACCGGGGAAATGATTAACGCTTACGATAATTCACTGCTGTATACCGATTACTTCCTGTCGCAGGTCTTTGACCAGTTACGCGATAAGAATGCGATCGTGTTCTACGCCTCCGATCACGGTGAGTCGATTTCGAAAAGCATGCATTTCCACGGTACACCGCGTGATCATGCGCCAGCCGAGCAACGTACGGTGCCGATCATGGTCTGGGCGTCGGACAAATTCCTGGCGAATGATCAGAACAAGGCCAGTTTCCAACAACTGCAAAAAATGGCTGCCGAGAAGAAACCGGCGTTCCATGAAAAACTGTATGACACCATTCTGGGCTGTATCGGTTATACCTCGCCAAATGGCGGGATTGTCGAGCAGCACAACTGGTGCCATGTGCCTGATCAGGCAGCCGCCACAAAATAATCTTTGCTGAATCTGCCGCCTTTTTCTGATGATGGGAGAAGGCGGCGACATATCCCTCTTTTTCAGTCACAATCGGTTAACAACAAAATACCCGTCATATTGAGGGTATTATTTTTGCTTTTTTATCAGGGCCGATAACCGATGCAAGCATTACGAATAACCATTTGCGTACTGACGGTCATTATGACCCTGCTGACGCTTCTTCCTGTGTCGCGCAATCAGCGCTGGTGGGTGCGTGTCTGGGATTTCCCGCGTTTACAGATGGCCTCGCTGTGCCTGTTTTTTCTGCTGACTGAACTGGCGATCATGCCGTTCGGTGATGCGATCACCACCACGGTGATCATCCTGACCGTTGCCTGCATGGCGTATCAGAGTTGGTGGATTTTGCCTTATACCCGCCTGTATCCGGTACAGGTGAAGAAAACGGTGCCCAACGGCCATTCGCGTATCAAGATCATGAACAGCAATGTGCTGACCACTAACCGTGAGCCGGAAAAATTACTCGCGCAGGTCAGGCATTATCAACCGGATATTCTGGTGCTGCTGGAAACCGATCAGTGGTGGGAAGATCAGATGGCAGAACTGGATGCCGATTATCCGCACAGCCTGCGCTGTCCGCTGGAAAATCTGTACGGTATGCATGTGTATTCGCGCCTGCCGATGCAGGCGGCGAAGATTCAGTATCTGGTGGCTGATGATATTCCTTCCATGCATTTTCGCGCTGAACTGCCGTCCGGCGAGCAGGTGATTTTGCACTGTCTGCACCCGATGCCGCCCAGCCCGACAGAAGCGGATGAATCCACCCGCCGTGACGGGGAACTGGTTGCTGTCGGACACACGGCAGCGAAAGCGCGTTACCCGACCATTGTCACCGGCGACCTGAATGACGTGGCCTGGTCGCGCACCACGCGGCTGTTCATGAAAATCAGCGGCCTGCTGGATCCGCGCCGCGGTCGTGGCATGTACAACACCTTCCATGCCAGTTATCCGTTCCTGCGCTGGCCGCTGGATCACGTTTTCCACAGCAAAGATTTCACCCTGATTGATCTGAAACGTCTTGATTTTATGGGTTCAGATCACTTCCCGATCCTGGTGGAACTGGCGCTGACGCCTTCTCAGGGTATCGATCAGGAATCATTGGAAATCGACAATGAAGACATTGAGGAAGCGGAAGAAAAACTGTCCGGTGCCGGGGTGAAAAGCAGTGATGTGCACAAGGCTGACAAGCTTAACCAGCCGGTTTACGGACGTTAATCATGAGCAGTGAACGTGAGCGTTTGCCGCTGGCTGAAGACTTACAGGTCTTCCTGGCGGTAGTGAATAAGCAAAGTTTTGCCGCTGCCGCTATCGAACTGGGGCAGTCACCGGCGTATGTCAGCAAGCGTATTCAGATCCTTGAAGAGTCGCTCAACTGTCGTTTGCTGCACAGGTCAACAAAGGGGGTGCGGCTGACAGAAGACGGCGAGCGCACGCAGCGATGGGCGTTACAAATTCTCGATACCTTTGATCAGTTCATCGGTGACCTGTCAGATTCGCGCAGTGAAGCGCGTGGCAACGTGCATATTTGCAGCTCGTTTGGTTTCGGACGTTGCCATGTGGCTCCGGCGATAGCGGAACTGGCGGCACGTTATCCGCAACTCAATCTGCGCCTTGATCTTTTCGACCGCGTGGTGGATTTGGTCGCGGAAGGTATTGATCTGGAAATTCTGGTCGGCGATGACGTACCTGAGCAGTACATCGGCAAAAAACTGGCGCAGCAACAGCGGATCCTCTGCGCATCAAAGGAATATCTGGCTGCTCACGGCACGCCTGACTCACCGCAAGCGCTGGCGCAGCATCAGTGTCTGGTGATCAAAGAGCGCGACAATCCTTTTGGCATCTGGTCGCTTACGGGAGAAGGCAAGGAACACCGCGTCAGGGTGAAAGGGGCGCTCTCGTCGAACAGTGGCGAAGTGGTATTACAGTGGGCGCTGAAACACCATGGCATCATTTTGCGTTCACAGTGGGATGTTCAGCCTTATCTTTCCCGTGGTGAACTGGTGCGGGTGCTGCCGCAATATTCCCAACCCGCCAGCGTCTGGGCAGTTTATCCCACGCGGCTGGCGGATTCGGCAAAATTGCGGGTCTGTGTTGAGTTTCTGCAACAGCGATTCAGCCAGTTACCGGGCTGACGCTTATTACGCCAGCCACGGATTGCGCTGCAAATGCGCCTGCTGAAACTGACTGATTTCATCGCGAAATTGCAGTGTTGTACCGATGGCATCCAGCCCGTTAAGTAGCGCAATCTTACTCAGTTCATCGATAGCAAAATCAATCCGTTCACCATTTTGCAGGATAATTTTTTGCGCGGATAAATCGACAGTCATTTCATTTTTATCACCATGGATCACCGCCTGCGCCATTTGCACCCACTGCGCGGGATCCAGTTGCACTGTAAGCACGCCGTTGCGCTGACAGTTATCGAAGAAAATTCCCGCGAACGTGGTGCCGATCAGCGCCCGGATACCGAGCTGTTTCAGCCCCCATACCGCATGTTCACGGCTGGAACCGCAGCCAAAATTCGGGCCGACCAGCAGGAATTTCGTCCCCTGCCATTGGGGCTGATTGAGGATAAACGCCGGATCGGGCGAGCCGTCCGCCAGAAAACGCAGATCGAAAAACACCCCGCGATCTAACCCGTTGCGGTCGATGCCTTTGAGAAACTGTTTTGGCATGATCACATCGGTGTCCACATTCGCCGCAGGCAACGGCGCGGCAATACCGGTCAGTGTAGTAAATGCTTCCATGATGACTCCTTACAGGTCACGGACATCGGTCAGATGGCCACAAATAGCCGCTGCCGCAACCATCGCCGGGCTCATCAGATGAGTGCGTGCGCCCGCACCCTGACGGCCTTCAAAATTACGGTTGGTGCTGGATGCACAGCGGTCGCCGGGCGACAGCACGTCGTCGTTCATTGCCAGACACATTGAGCAACCCGATTGTCGCCATTCGAAACCGGCCTGGATAAATATCTCCGCCAGACCTTCCTGCTCAGCCTGTGCCCGAACCTGACTGGACCCCGGAACAATTATCGCCCGCACCGTGGCGGCGACGCTTTTACCGCGCACGACGTCTGCCGCTGCCCGTAAATCTTCAATACGCGCGTTGGTGCAGGAGCCGATAAACGCGTGGCTGACAGGAATGCTGTTAAGCGACTGACCGGCACGCAATCCCATATAGCGGAGTGCACGTTGCAGATCCTGGCGGCGTGAGGCATCCGGTTCGGCTTGCGGATCAGGCACCTGACCGTTTATCGCCAGTGCCTGATCGGGGCTGGTCCCCCAGCTGACCATCGGCGCGATCTCTTCCGCACACAGTGTCACTTCACGATCAAAAACGGCATCCGGATCACTGCGTAATTCGCGCCAGACCTCCACGGCATCCCGCCACTGCTGGCCTTTTGGCGCGCGTGGTTTGTCTTGCAGATAGGCAAACACTTTATCGTCGGGTGCCATGAACGCGCCACGCGCACCGGCTTCCACGGCCATATTACAAATGGTCATACGACCTTCAACGCTCAGCATGTCGATACCCGGTCCGCAGAATTCGATGGCATAACCGGTCGCGCCCGCCGCCCCGATTTTTGCCACCAGCGCCATCACCAGGTCTTTGGCCGTGATACCCGTCGCCAGTGTGCCAGTGACGGTAACCCGCATGGTTTTCAGGCGCTTATACACCAGTGTTTGCGTCGCCAGAAGATGTTCAATTTCCGAGGTGCCGATACCAAAACCAAACGCCCCTAATGCGCCGTATGTGGTGGTGTGGCTGTCTCCGGCGGCAATGACCATACCGGGCAGGATAAAGCCCTGTTCCGGTGCAACAACATGTTCGATCCCCTGACGTTTATCGAGAATATCGAACAACTCAATGCCAAATTCGGCGCAGTTCTCAGCCAGATATGACACCTGACGCGCGCCACCGGCATCCGGCATCTGACGGATGCGTAGCGGTGCCGTCGGGTTGACGTGATCGACTACCGCCAGTGAGGTTTCCGGCCGCCATACGCGACGGCTGGCTTCACGCAAACCGCTAAACGCCTGCGGGCTGGTGTACTCGTTAATCACCTGCCGGTCGATGTAAAGCAACACGTGGCCCTTGTCATCCAGCGTACGAACGCTGTGGCTGTCGATATGTTTTTCATACAGCGTTTTTGGCTTCATTTCATTGCCCTGATAAACGTAACGGATAATGCCAGCGTCGCAACTTCACGCTTATCGGGCAACGGCCTGAGTGTGATGAGTCAAAACACAGATCGTGAATCAGCGATCTTCACTTGTGGCCTTGTTGCCAACCGGCGAGCGACTAAGATGGGTAAAAAAGGAGAAAACCCATGTTTGAACATTTTACCCAAGGCCGGATGGTGGTCAGCGGAACGGAGATTGCTTACCGGATTGCCGGGCAGGGCGAGCCGCTGTTATTGCTGCACGGACACCCGCAGACGCAGGCGATCTGGCATAAAGTCGCACCCTACCTCACTTCTCAGTTCACCGTGGTGCTTGCCGATTTACGCGGTTACGGTGACAGCGGTAAACCCGAGCCGGACGCGGATCACCTGCGGTACAGCAAGCGCGAAATGGCGCAGGATCAGCTCGAACTGATGGCCGCGCTCGGTTTCAGCCAGTTCAGTGTGATCGCGCATGACCGGGGTGCCCGCGTGGCACACCGGCTGGCGCTTGATCACCCGCAGGCAGTGAAACGGATGGTGCTGATGGATATTGCGCCGACGCTTTCCATGTATCAGCAAACCAGTGAAGCTTTTGCGCGCGCTTACTGGCACTGGTTTTTCCTCATCCGCCCGGCACCGCTACCGGAAACACTGATCAAGGCTGATCCTGATCTTTACCTGCGCAGCGTAATGGGCAGCCGCAGCGCCGGTATGCAACCTTTCACCGACGAAGCTTACGCAGATTATTTGCGTTGTCTGCAACTTGATGGAACGGCGCGCGGGATTTGCGAGGATTACCGGGCTTCCGCTGCTGTTGACCTGCAACACGATCAGACTGACGTGAATGCATCTCGCAAAGTGCGGTGTCCGCTGTTGATCCTGTGGGGCGAAAAGGGCATTGTCGGCACCTGTTTTACGCCGCTGGAGGAATGGGCAAAGGTGGCGGAAGACGTTCAGGGCGAGGCGTTGCCGTGCGGGCATTATCTTGCTGAAGAACAACCGGAATTATTGCTGGAGAAAGTGCTGCCGTTTCTTCGCTGAGAGGGGGAAGCCTATAAAAAAACCCGCATGGCGCGGGTTTTTTGTGGGCACCTGTCAGACTGGCTGTTCGGGGAAGGTGAGGGTGTTGCCCGGCGCTTCACGGTTGATATGCAGGAAGTTCAGATGACGTTCGTATTGATCCAGAATGTCATTGATCACCTGATGTTTGGTGAAGTCCATCAGGTCATTACCCTGAGTCCCTTCAAGAAGGAAGGTTTCCAGACGGTAATAATGCGATTTACCGGCGCGTGCGCGATAGGTAAAGGCAGGAACCGCATAACGTACCGGCCAGATCTGATAGACAAAGTTTTGCTCTTCGCCCAACGCGACCTGCAATTCCAGCGGCCCGATTTTCTCGTCTTCCTGTGGCGCGTGCTCGTTAAAGGTCACTTTTGCCCCGCGTAGTTCCAGTTCCTGGGCCACTTCCTGCATCGCAGGGCGGCAAACAGTGTCCATCATTTTCTGGGTGTGGCGTGTGCCCGGATAATTCATGACCCGCGACAGACGCTGTTTCCAGTTCAGCGCCGCGTCGCTGGTGGCAGGCAGCGGAGCCAGAGTCTGCTGGGTGCTGGCGCGGCGGTAATCTTCCAGACGCAGTGATTTATACAATCCGGCCATGATGAAGAAAATCACAAAGCTGAACGGCAGACCCATAATTACCGTGGTGTTTTGCAGTGCAGAAACGCCGTCGGTCATCAGCATACCCAGTGTCAGTACGCCGATGGTGACCGACCAGAAAATCCGCAGCCAGTTTGGCGCATCGTTATTGATGTCTGCCAGTTTTGAGGTGAAGTTACCCAACACCAGCGAACCGGAATCCGCCGAGGTGACATAAAACAGCAGGCCGGTAATCGTCGCGACGGACGCGCTCAGCGTAAAGCCGGGATACTGTGCCAGCAGGCTGTAAACGCCGCGTTCAGGGTGTGAGATCACCTCGTTAGCGAAATCCAGATTGCCATGCAGGATCTGGTACAGCGCACTGTTACCGAAAATTGACAGCCACAGCAGGGTGAAGACGAACGGAATAATCAGGGTGCCGAACACGAACTGACGGATGGTACGACCGCGTGAAATACGCGCCAGGAACAGGCCAACAAACGGCGACCACGCTACCCACCACGCCCAGAAGAACAGGGTCCAGCTGTTCATCCATTCGGTCGGGCGGTCAAAGGCAAAGGTATTGAGTGTCATGCCCATAAAGCGATTGATGTAATCGCCAATATTGAGCACCAGCGCATTGAGCAGGAATTCGGTATTGCCGAAGAACAGCAGGAACAGAATCAGCCCCAGCGCCAGCAGCACGTTGAGTTCCGACAGAATACGGATACCTTTGTTAACGCCGGAGGTCACCGACACCGTCGCCATAATCACAGAAAGCAGGATCAGCGCGGCCTGAACGGTCAGGTTTTCCGGAATATGGAACAGCACTTTCAGGCCGTAGTTAAGCTGCACCACACCAATGCCGAGCGTGGTGGCGATACCAAAAATAGTCCCGACCACGGCAGCGATATCCACGCTATGACCGATCGGGCCGTTAATGCGCTTACCAAAAATCGGGTACAGCGCCGAACGGATGGTCAGCGGCAGGTTATAGCGGTAGCTGAAATAGCCCAGTGCAATGCCCATCAGCGCGTACATCGCCCAGCCGGTCAGGCCGTAGTGGAACAGCGTCCAGGTCATGGCCTGCCGCGCGGCTTCCAGCGTTTGCCCGTTGCCTTCCGGTGGCAACATGTATTGTGTCACCGGTTCGGCGACCGAGAAGAACATCAGGTCGATGCCGATCCCGGCAGCAAACAGCATTGCAGCCCAGCTCATCATGCTGAATTCGGGTTTGGATTGTTCAGGGCCCAGTTTGATCGAACCAAAACGTGAACAGGCTATGAACACTACAAACACGATGTACAGCGTAGCCGCCAGCATGTAATACCAGCCGAAGGTGGCGGACACCCAGTTAAGGGTCAGGCTGATCCATTTTCCTGATAAATCGGTGAAGAAAATGGTCATTAATGTGAAGGCTAAAATCAGCCCGGCGGAGGTGAAGAACACAACCTTGTTCAGCTGGTCGCGAGGTTTTTCGCTTTTTCTCTCTGTCGTATCGGCAATCGCCATCTTTTCCCCTGTTATGTCAATTAATCGCTATTTTTCAATAAATTGGATTCATTTAAATCTCAAAATTCATACAAATTACTAACGTATTGGTAATAAAATATATGCATTTTTAATTGAACGTTCAATCAAAAAAAAGTTAAATAGGAGGAGTGAGAGCGTTTTAACAAGGCTGAGCGGGAGCGTAAAAAGGGTTTTTTAAGCGCATTGCAACCCGCTCATTTTCAGGAGCCGGAACCATGCCCAAAGTAGGAATGCAGCCCATCAGACGGCAGCAATTAATTGAGGCAACGCTGGCTGCGGTGAACGAAGTCGGTATGCACGATGCTTCGATTTCGCAAATTGCCCGCCGCGCTGGCGTCTCCAACGGCATCATCAGTCACTACTTTCGTGACAAGAACGGGCTGCTGGAAGCCACTATGCGTTATTTGCTCAGTCATCTGGGAGAAGGTGTGCGGTTGCGCTTATCACAGATGACGGATACCGCACCGACGGCGCGGCTGCATGCGATTGCAGAAGCCAATTTTGACGACAGTCAGACTAACAGCGCGGCGATGAAAACCTGGCTGGCCTTCTGGGCGAGCAGCATGCATCACCCGCAGTTGTACCGGCTGCAACAGGTTAACAGCCGCCGGCTCTATTCCAATTTATGTTCTGAATTCAGACGTTTTCTGCCTAAAAACGAGGCGCGTCTCGCAGCGCAAAGCACGGCGGCATTGATTGATGGCCTGTGGCTGCGCGGCGCACTCAGCGGTAAAGCGTTTAACCGCGACGAGGCGATGCAGATAACACATCGCCATATTGAATCGCAGTTCGCACCGCGCGTTGTCGGGCAGTAAACGGCGCAGAAAATTTTCAGACCGCACAGACCGAGGAGAGATGTATGTCCCGCTACGGCAAGCAAAAACTTTATATCAACGGGCGTTTTCAGGACAGCACCGGTGATGAAACCTTCGACGCCGTTAATCCGGCCAACGGCGAAGTGATTGCCACGGTGCAATCCGCCACACATGCAGATGTCGATCTGGCGGTGAAATCCGCGCAGAAAGGCCAGAAAGTCTGGGCCGCGATGACCGCCATGAGCCGCGCCCGTATTCTGCGCCGCGCGGTGGATATTCTGCGTGAGCGCAACGACGAACTGGCCGCTATTGAAACGGCAGACACCGGTAAACCGCTGTCTGAAACGCTGGCCGTGGATATCGTCACCGGCGCGGATGTGCTGGAGTACTACGCCGGGTTAATCCCGGCGATTGAAGGCCAGCAAATTCCGCTGCGTGATTCTTCTTTCGTTTATACCCGCCGCGAGCCGCTGGGTGTGGTCGCCGGTATCGGCGCGTGGAACTATCCGATTCAGATTGCCTTGTGGAAATCTGCTCCTGCGCTGGCGGCCGGTAATGCGATGGTGTTCAAACCGAGTGAAAACACGTCGCTGACTGCCCTGAAACTGGCAGAAATCTACACCCAAGCCGGTGTGCCGGACGGCGTTTTCAGCGTGGTGACGGGCGCGGCCAGCGTCGGCCAGGCGTTAACCGATCATCCGGATATCGCCAAAGTCTCCTTCACTGGCGGTATCAAAACTGGCAAGAAAGTTATGGCCAGCGCCTCGGCCTCCACGCTGAAAGAAGTCACTATGGAACTGGGCGGTAAATCGCCATTGATTATTTTTGATGATGCCGATCTTGATAAAGCCGCCGACATCGCGATGATGGCGAATTTCTACAGCGCCGGACAGGTGTGCACCAACGGCACCCGGGTGTTTATCCCCAAAGCATTGCATAAAGCGTTCGAAGCCAAAGTGCTGGAACGGGTGAAACGCATTCGCTCAGGCGATCCGACAGATGAAAATGTCAACTTCGGCCCGCTGGTCAGCTTCGCGCACATGGAATCCGTGCTGCGTTACATCGAAAGCGGCAAACGTGAAGGCGCGACCTTGCTGACCGGTGGCGAACGTATGACTTCCGGTGAATTCGCCAAAGGCGCTTACGTCGCCCCGACGGTATTTACCGACTGCCGTGATGACATGCTGATCGTCCGTGAAGAAATCTTCGGACCGGTGATGAGCATTCTGACTTATGAAAGCGAAGAAGAAGTGATCCGCCGCGCCAATGATACTGAATATGGTCTGGCCGCCGGACTGGTGACGCAGGATCTCAACCGCGCCCACCGCGTGATCCACAAACTCGAAGC
This sequence comes from Rahnella sp. GSA61A, assembly GCF_019969905.1. Classification (NCBI taxonomy): domain Bacteria; kingdom Pseudomonadati; phylum Pseudomonadota; class Gammaproteobacteria; order Enterobacterales; family Yersiniaceae; genus Rahnella; species Rahnella sp. GSA61A. The sequence continues at coordinate 66,205 of NZ_JAHXYO010000025.1, forward strand.
CGGGATTTGCTGGATTAACACCTGGGGCGAATCTGCCGCAGAAATGCCGGTCGGCGGTTACAAACATTCCGGTGTCGGGCGCGAAAACGGCATCACCACACTTGAGCATTACACCCAAATCAAATCCGTGCAGGTCGAACTGGGCGAATTCAGCTCAGTATTTTGATCCGCTGCAACAGAGGAGATTCAATGGATTACGATTACATCATTATCGGGGCCGGTTCTGCCGGCAACGTACTCGCCACCCGTCTGACTGAAGACAGCAGTGTCAGTGTGTTACTGCTCGAAGCCGGTGGCCCGGATTATCGTCTGGATTTTCGCACGCAGATGCCTGCGGCGCTGGCATTTCCGTTACAGGGTCGTCGTTACAACTGGGCGTACGAAACCGACCCGGAGCCGCATATGAATAACCGCCGCATGGAGTGCGGGCGCGGTAAAGGGCTGGGAGGCTCGTCGCTGATTAACGGCATGTGTTACATCCGCGGTAACGCGATGGATTTCGATAACTGGGCGAAAGCACCAGGTCTGGAAAACTGGAGTTATCTGGACTGCCTGCCTTATTTCCGTAAAGCAGAAACCCGCGACATCGGCCCGAATGACTTCCACGGCGGCGAAGGGCCGGTGAGCGTGGCGACGCCTAAAAACGGCAATAATCCGCTGTTCGGCGCGATGATTGAAGCCGGTGTGCAGGCGGGGTATTCGCGCACGGATGACCTGAATGGGTTTAAACAGGAAGGTTTTGGCCCGATGGACAGAACCGTGACGCCGAAGGGGCGTCGTGCGAGCACTGCCCGCGGGTATCTGGATCAGGCCAAACCGCGCGCCAATCTGACCATTGTGACGCATGCCCTGACCGACAGGATCCTGTTCGACGGCAAGCGCGCGGTGGGTGTCAGCTATTTCCACGGTGATGAATACAACGCCAAAACGGCGAAGGCGAAACGCGAAGTGTTGCTGTGCAGCGGCGCGATTGCCTCTCCGCAAATTCTGCAACGTTCCGGTGTCGGTGCGGCTGAACTGCTGAACCGTCTGGATATCCCGCTGGTGCACGACTTGCCGGGCGTCGGGGAGAACCTGCAGGATCATCTGGAAATGTACCTGCAATACAGTTGTACGCAGCCGGTCTCGTTGTATCCGGCATTGCAGATGCACAACCAGCCAGCGATTGGTGCCGAGTGGCTGTTTAAAGGCACCGGCGTGGGTGCCAGCAATCAGTTTGAAGCGGGCGGTTTTATCCGCAGCCGTGAAGAATTTGCCTGGCCGAATATTCAGTATCACTTCCTGCCGGTGGCGATTAATTACAACGGCAGTAATGCGGTGAAAGAGCACGGTTTCCAGGCGCATGTCGGTTCAATGCGTTCACCCAGCCGTGGCCGCGTTCAGGTGAAATCGAAAGATCCGCGCCAGCATCCGAGCATTCTGTTTAATTACATGGCGACGGAGCAGGACTGGCAGGAGTTCCGTGACGCCATCCGCATCACGCGTGAAATCATGAATCAGCCAGCGCTGGATCCTTACCGTGGTCGTGAAATCAGCCCGGGTGAAAACGTACAGACTGACGAAGAGCTGGATGCGTTTATCCGTGAACATGCGGAAACGGCTTTCCATCCGTCATGCACCTGTAAAATGGGCACGGATGAGATGGCGGTGGTAGACGGAGAAGGGCGGGTTCACGGTATGGAAGGGCTGCGCGTGGTTGATGCCTCCATCATGCCGCAGATCATTACCGGTAACCTGAATGCGACAACTATTATGATCGCCGAAAAGATTGCCGATAAAATCCGTGGTCGCCAGCCATTACCGCGCAGTACGGCGGCGTATTACACCGCGGGCGACGCACCGGTTCGCACGCAGCCGCTGAAGAAATCTGCCTGATAAATTGGCTGTAAAATCTGTGTTAAAAAGAGATATTCTCAGGAATATCTCTTTTTTTTGGCTTTCAGAAAACAGGCAGGGCATTCACTCATGACGGAATCATCATCGCTTCACTGGCAGGATTATCATCACAGTGAACTGAACGCGGCGCAGCTTTACGCCATTCTTGCACTGCGAAGTGAAGTATTTGTGGTGGAACAAACCTGTGTTTATCAGGATATCGACGGACAGGATCTGACCGGCGAAAACCGTCATATCGTCGCCTGGCTGGATGGCAAGATTGCTGCCTACGCGCGTATTCTGCGTTTTGAAGATGACGTGGCAATCGGACGGGTGATTGTCGCGCCCTCTGCACGCGGCCTGAAACTGGGTTATCAGCTGATGGAACAGGCACTGGCTGCCTGCCAGAAACACTGGCCGGGTGCGCGCGTCGCGATTTCCGCACAGGCGCATTTGCAGGGATTCTACGGCAGGCTGGGGTTTGTGGCCTATACCGAAATTTATGACGAAGATGGGATCCCGCATGTGGGGATGGAGTTGAATTCCTGATATTGGGCGAAGCGCAAGCTTCAGCATTGTTTTTGTCATTAATACCCCACCCCCAACCCTCCCCTTCGCAGGGGAGGGAGCCGATCGAGCCCTTTGCATGGGATATCGCCGATCGGGTTTTACTCCTCCCCCTGCGAAGGGGGAGGCGGGGAGGGGGTATTAATGGCAACTCAGAAGACGGATATGTTTACCTTTCCCAGTACGCCGGACTGCCAAATTTCTCCAGCAGAAAATCAATCACAGCCCTGACTTTGATCGACGGGCGGCGGCTGTTCGGATACAGCGCGCTGATGGTTTGCGGCTCCGGTGACGTCGATACCTGATAATTTTCCAGTACGCTGACCAGCCGACCGTCGCGCAGGGCATCGCCAATCAGCCAGGTGGGGAACACCACCAGCCCCATGCCGTCGATCCCGGCCTGCGTCAGGGTTTCCGCATTATTGCTGGTCAGTAATCCCCGCAGGGTCATCGAATGCCATTCCTGTTCCGGCTGACGAAAGTACCAGCGTTGCGGACCGGCAAATCCTTTGAACACCAGGCAACTGTGACTGGCTAAATCCTCCGGTGTTTCCGGCTTTCCTGCGCGGGCCAGATAAGCAGGGCTGGCGGCAAGGCGAAAATTCTGATGGCCGAGCGTGCGCGCCTGCAGGGTGGAGTCCGCCATCACGCCAATACGGATGAGCAAGTCAACGCTGTCCTGCAACGGGTCGATAAAATCGTCGGTCTGCATCAGCTCGATATTCAGGCGCGGATAACGTGTACTCAGCTCATGCAACCACGGCGCAAGATGGCGCTGACCAAAAACTACCGGCGCATTGATGCGCACCAGTCCGCCGGGTTCGCTGTCCTGCTCCTGCAAATCCAGCGTGGCGAGATCCAGCTGTGTCAGCACCTGTCGCGCATGACCGGCGAGCAGTTTGCCGGATTCTGTCGGGCTGACGGCGCGTGTGTTGCGATACAGCAGTTGCGTCTGTAATGCCTGTTCAAGCTGGGAAATCACCCGCGATACGGTTGACGGCGACATCGCCTCACGCCGCGCCACCTCAGAGAAACTGCCCTGATCCAGTACCGCGACATACAGCCGTAATGCCTGAATATTGATCTGATTAAAACCTTTCATCTGTGCGTATCCCGCAAAGGTATTTTCCTGATTGTGCTGTTTTTCGCATAGTTCTGTCACGTTATAGTCGCCGCTTCGAAAAAAACAGAAAGCAGGGCAATGATGAATCTGATGTTAATTCCGCTGGTCGTTCTGGCGGGGATGGGGCTTTCACTGGAGGCCGGGCTGATTGGTCCGCTGGGAACGGAGGTTGGCCATCTGTGGGCCACGCTGAGTATTTTTGGTGTGGGTGCGGTGCTCACCGGCCTGCTGGTGCTGTTTCTCAGCCCGCGTAATGCGCCGTCATTCAATGAACAACCGGGCTGGACATTGCTGGGTGGCGTGCTCGGCCCGGTCTATGTCGTGGTGCTGACGCTCGCGACGCCAGTCATTGGTATCGGTATGACCATGATTGCGATTTTGTCAGGGCAGGTGGCGAAAAGCGTGCTGATCGACCATTACGGCTGGTTTGGTACACCGCACAAAAAAGTCGGCGGCGAACGCCTGCTGGCGCTGCTGTTTATCGTTGCTGCACTTGTTTTGATTGCCTGGGACTGAACCATGACTGAACTGATGATGATAATACTGGCCATTGTGGCCGGTGCCGCGCTGAGTATGCAGGCGGCGGTGAACGGGCAGTTAGGCGGGAAAGTGGGCGTACTGAAAAGCGCATTCCTGACGTTCAGCGTCGGGGCTGCCATTACCGCAGTGCTGGTGCTGTTTTTGCAAACACCACAGCCGCAAACCTTGCTCACCGTACCGAAGTGGCAACTCGCGGGCGCATTATTTGGCGTGCCTTACATCATTGTGATGGTGACAGCGGTACCCCGTGTCGGAACGGCGGTGGCAACGGTCGCGGTAATCCTCGGACAACTGGCAATGGGTATGCTGATTGATAATTTCGGCTGGCTGGATAATCCGCAGATCGCGCTGTCATGGCACCGGATTGCGGCTATTCCCTGCCTGATCATCGCACTGGCACTCATTTATCGCAGCAACCGGAAAGCAGAGTGATTTCCTGACAGAGAGCAGACCCGCGCTTTATTGCAGGCGCGGGTCAAACATCATGGGCTCGCGTTCTACTGAACTCAGTAAATCGGCAAAAGACGGGTGTAGCGGATTAAGTAATACGTTGTATTCCGACGGCACAATCACTGACGGCACTTTCAGCCCGACATATTCACCTTCTGCAAGCCAGACGTCACCCTGACGTTGTGTGCTGTCAGGCACCGATGCGCTTCGCCAGTCGGCGGCAAGTTCTGAAACTTCCAGCGTATCCAGCAGTTCCTCTGGCACCTCAATACTCAGCAAGGTATAGGAACGCATCAGCATGCTGTTTTGCAAATGCACCAGAATTTCCAGGATAGCCAGTGAGATGCTGGTGGTGACATAGACGACCGGCCTGCCTGGCGGATTCCAGCGACCGCCATAAAGTTGCGCGCCGGCTCCCGACCAGGCTGTCGCCAGATGGCGGGTCTGCACGATACGAAACAGCTTCAACTGAAGACACCGTGCTGGAGACGACCAATCAGGCGGCTGACTTCCACAGCACCCGCTTCAGAAGACAGCAGTTCCAGCGGACGTGAACCATCCAGTGCCGGAGCAGGGCGGGTGAACCATTCGAGCGCCGAGACACGATCCCCTTCGAACAAATCAGTTGCGGCATCCACGATGCGAACCAGTCGCGCCACACGTTCACTCTCTTCACTTTTTAGCAATCCGTTCCCGGCTTTACGCCGGGCATAGTTGCGTTCGTTAATGCCCATGATTTCCAGTAACACCATTTTTGGCCATCCCAGCTCAGTATTAAGACGGCTGATACTATCAACCGGAAATCCCTTTTGTATGGCATTTATCAAACTGATTCCGCTGCTTGCGGGAAGGCCCGCAGATTGCCAAAGCGGCGTTGCAGAATCTTGCACAGAGCTGGAAGACAGCCCGGTAATTTTTGAATTCATGATGTGTGCCTCCGCACCGTTATTTGTCATGATTATAGCATGACAAATAACGAATGGTCATTTTATCAACGATAACTTTTTGCATCAGTCCGTACTGAATAAAAGCGCACGGAAAGATAAATGTGATGAATGTCACATTGGGGATGTATCGGAATGAAACAGAAATTGACAAACCTTGACCAAATCTATTTATTAGCTAAGAAAAGTCGACTCTTGTAGGAAGTAACTGGTAATTGCAGGTTTTTTGCACTATGTGCAGCAATCGGTTGCGGATCACAGTTTTAGGGTTTGTTTTATGCAACGTCTGAAAGTGGCAAGGCGTTGTTCCACCCCCCGCTTCTGGTAAAAATATGAAAAATAAAATTATTGCAGCAGGCGCTTTGATGGCTTTGTCCTACAGCGCGACCGTGCTCGCTGATGATAGCAAGGGCGAATTTGTTTCTGACTGGTGGCACCAAAGTGTCAACGTTGTAGGTAGCGCCGATACCCGTTTCGGGCCTACGCTGCGTAACGATGTTTACCTTGAATATGAAGCGTTTGCGCACAAAGACTGGTTTGATTTCTACGGTTATATCGATATTCCTAAAACCTTCGGCGCCGGTAACGGTAATGACACCGGTATCTGGGATAAAAACGGTTCTCCGCTGTTTATGGAAATCGAACCGCGTTTCTCTATTGATAAGCTGACCGGTACTGATCTGAGCTTCGGTCCGTTCAAAGAATGGTACTTCGCGAACAACTATATCTACGACATGGGCCCGGACAGCGATAACCGTCAGAATACCTGGTACATGGGGCTGGGCACCGACATCGACACCGGTCTGCCGATGAGCCTGTCTCTGAACGTGTATGCGAAATACCAGTGGGAAAACTACGGCGCAGCGAATGAAAACAGCTGGGACGGTTACCGTTTCAAAGTGAAATATTTCGTTCCTCTGACGCAACTGTGGGGTGGCAACCTGAGCTATATCGGGTTCACCAACTTCGACTGGGGCTCCTCACTGGGTGATGACGATTTCCGTGATCTGAACGGCAACAAAGCGCGTTCTAACAACTCTATCGCCTCCAGCCATATCCTGTCGCTGAACTACACACACTGGCATTACTCGTTCGTGGCGCGTTACTTCCACAACGGCGGCCAGTGGGCTGACGGCGCTGAACTGAACTTCGGTAACGGTAACTTCGATGTGAAGTCCACCGGCTGGGGTTACTACGGCGTGATTGGCTACAACTTCTGATTTCAGCGGTTGTACGACAAACCCGGCTCCGGCCGGGTTTTTTGTTTTTATTGCTTTCTGAAAAGTCGCACATTAAGCATTTTTTTTAGCTGTTGAGTGAAAAATGACCACAACTACAGGCGATCCTGACGCGCTGTTGTGGCATAATGCGCGCCAAATCACATTTCCCAATTAAGAGCGAGCGTTGTGCTAAGTACTTACAACATCACCATGCAATTCGGCAGCAAGCCGTTATTTGAAAATATTAACGTGAAATTTGGCGGCGGTAACCGTTACGGCCTGATTGGCGCGAACGGTTGTGGCAAGTCCACTTTCATGAAGATCCTCGGTGGCGACTTAGTGCCTTCTGGCGGTAACGTTGTGCTGGACCCGAATGAGCGTCTGGGTAAATTACGCCAGGATCAGTTCGCCTTCGAACAGTTCAGCGTGCTGGACACCGTTATCATGGGCCACACCGAATTGTGGGAAGTGAAGGAAGAGCGCGACCGTATTTACGCGATGGCGGAAATGAGCGAAGAAGACGGCTACAAAGTGGCTGATCTGGAAGTCGCTTACGGCGAAATGGACGGCTACAGCGCAGAATCCCGTGCGGGTGAATTGCTGCTGGGCGTGGGGATCCCTGTCGAGCAACATTATGGCCCGATGAGCGAAATCGCCCCGGGCTTTAAACTGCGTGTTTTGCTGGCGCAGGCGCTGTTCTCCGACCCGGAAATCCTGCTGCTCGACGAACCGACGAACAACCTGGACATCGATACTATTCGCTGGCTGGAGCAGGTGCTGAACGAACGTAACAGCACCATGATCATCATTTCCCATGACCGTCACTTCCTGAACATGGTGTGTACGCACATGGCGGATCTCGACTATGGCGAACTGCGTGTTTATCCGGGCAACTACGATGAATACATGACGGCGGCGACGCAGGCTCGTGAACTTCTCAGCGCCAATAACGCCAAGAAGAAAGCTCAGATTGCTGAACTGCAATCGTTCGTCAGCCGCTTCAGCGCGAACGCCTCCAAATCTAAACAGGCGACTTCCCGTGCCCGTCAGATTGATAAAATTCAGCTTGATGAAATCAAAGCATCCAGCCGTCAGAACCCTTACATGCGCTTCGAGCAGGACAAGAAATTGTTCCGTAATGCGCTGGAAGTGGAAAAAATCACCAAAGGTTTCGACAACGGTCCGCTGTTTAAAAATCTCGGCCTGATGCTTGAAGTGGGCGAGAAAGTCGCGATTCTGGGTGCCAACGGTATCGGTAAATCAACGCTGCTGAAAACGCTGGTCGGTGAGCATGAACCGGAAAGCGGTTCAGTAAAATGGTCTGAAAACGCCAAGATCGGTTATTACGCGCAGGATCACGAATATGAATTCGATGACACCCTGAACGTCTTTGACTGGATGAGCCAGTGGAAATCCGAGAAAGACGACGAGCAGGCCGTACGCGGTGTGTTAGGCCGTCTGCTGTTCGGTCAGGACGATATCAAGAAGAAAGTGAAAGTACTTTCCGGTGGTGAAAAAGGTCGTATGTTATTCGGGAAACTGATGATGCAACGTCCGAACATCCTGATTATGGATGAACCAACCAACCACCTTGATATGGAATCCATCGAATCGCTGAACATGGCGCTGGAAATGTATGAAGGTACGCTGATCTTCGTTTCCCACGACCGTGAGTTCGTCAGCTCGCTGGCAACCCGTATTCTGGAAATGACGCCGACCCGCGTGATTGATTTCTCGGGTAATTACGAAGATTATCTGCGTAGCCAGGGCATCAATAGTTAATTCGCTGCATCCTTCACGTTGTCTCGGCGTTGGCTGCCTTTACTCACCCCGGTCACTTACCGATGTAAGCTCCCGGGGATTCGTGCAGTTGCCGCCTTGATATAACGCGAATGATTTTGCGAATTGTTTTGGGTGTCATAAAAAATAGAAAACCGCCGATAAAGGCGGTTTTTTTGTGTCTGAATTTACTGATTCAACAATCCCCACACACTTCACAATGCGGGTCTTTCATCAGTTTCATTTCGCGGAACTGCAACGTCATGGCGTCGAACATCAGCAGTTTTCCACGCGGGGTTTCACCAAATTTTGTCAGCAGTTTGATGGTTTCCATCGCCTGTAAACTGCCGATGGTGCCGACTAAAGGTGCCATCACACCGGCTTCCACACAGGTCAGGGCGTTTTCACCGAATAACCGGCTCAGGCAGCGGTAGCAGGGTTCCTGCGGCTGATAAGTGAACACGCTGAGCTGACCTTCCATGCGGATGGCGGCCCCGGAAACCAGCGGTTTTTTCTGCGAGTAACATTCACCGTTCAGCTGATTGCGCGTGGTGACGTTGTCGGTGCAATCGACCACCACGTCGCAGGCGGCGATCAGGTCACGCAGCATGTCGTCGCTGGCCTGTGTATTAATCTGATGAATGACGATGTGCGGATTGATTGCCGCCAGCGCCATTGCGGCGGATTCCACTTTCGACATGCCGATCCGGGCGTCAGTATGCAGCGTCTGGCGTTGCAGGTTTGACAGCGAGACCGTGTCGAAATCCAGTAGCGTTAACGTACCGGTGCCTGCCGCCGCCAGATATTGCGCAGCGGCACAGCCTAAACCGCCCAGTCCGACAATCAGCGCATGACTGGCTTTCAGTTGTTCCTGGCCGTCAAAATCAAACCCTTTCAGAACGATCTGGCGGTTATAACGCAGGGTTTCAGCGTCCGTCAGTTCCGGCAGTTGAGGCATGTTCAGCTCCGCAGCAGGGCGTTAAACGGTTCGATTTCAACGATTTCGCCTGCGGCCACGTTACCGCGCCCGCGTTCAAGCACGATAAAACAGTTGGCCTGGCTGAATGAGCTGAATACGTGCGAACCCTGATGGCCGGTGGTGCGCACTTCCAGTTGTCCTTCGGCGCTGGTGCTGAAAATACCGCGCTGGAAATCGAGACGTCCGGGGGATTTTTTCAAGGGTGTCACCGCTTTTGCCTTCAGGCGTGGCGGGAACTGCCAGGCCGTATGGCCGGACAACTGTGCAATAAATGGCTGAACCAGCTGATAAAACGTCAGTGCTGCCGACACCGGATTCCCCGGCAAACCGCAGAACCAGCTGCTTTCCAGTTTACCGAAAGCAAAAGGTTTGCCCGGTTTCATGGCAAGCTTCCAGAAACCAATTTCACCCAGTTCATCCAGAATCTGTTTAGTGTAATCGGCTTCACCGACCGATACGCCACCGCTGGAAATCACCAGATCGGCAAACGCATTGGCTTCTTCGAAGGCTTTACGCAGCGCCAGGGGATTATCGCGAATAATGCCTAAATCCAGGACGGTACAGCCCAGTTGTTCCAGCATCAGGCGCACAGCGAAACGGTTGGTATCGTAAATCTGCCCCTCCTGCAAAGGCGTTCCCACCGGTTGCAGTTCATCGCCGGTGGAGAATACGGCGACTTTCAGCGGTTTCCACACCTTGACGTGGGTGACGCCCAGTGAGGCCAGCAGCGGTAATTCTGCCGCACCGAGCCGTACACCGGCAGGCAGCACGCTGTCGCCCTGTTTAATGTCGTCTCCGGTCAGGCGGATATTCTGGCCTTTTTGCGCTGTTGCAGTGAAACGTACTCCTGCATCTGAAACTTCAGCCTGTTCCTGCATGATCACCGCGTCAGCCTCGGCGGGAACTGGCGCACCGGTCATGATGCGGATACAGCTTCCGGCAGGCCATTCGCCATGAAAAGGCGCACCGGCAAAGGCTTTGCCCGCGACCGGGAACACCGCGCCGTCGTGCAAGTCTGTGCAACGTACGGCATAGCCATCCATCGCGGAGTTATCAAAAGGTGGCACAAAAACCGGTGAAAGCACCGGTGCGGCGGTTATGCGGCCCGCGGCGCCAGCAAGTGGCAGGGATTCGGCCTCCTGACTTGTTTTAGGCGGTACACAGTCGTGCATTTTATCCAGCGCTTCGTCAAGTGAGATCAGACCGGCAGTATTGAATTCCATAAAAAATCCTTAGTCATTCGTCCCGGCGTAGCAGGTATTTTCAGCGGTGCCGGGCAGGGAAATGGAGCATGCGCATAGTATGACAGAGAAACGCAGCGAACCAAAAAGCGCCGAAGGCGTAAAAATTCTGCGCGGATTCCTGAAAAATTGAGATCGATCCCAAAATTAACAATGTAACGCAGGTATTATAGTTACCGTTATTTGTGACCTTCGTCACATAACTGTCATATAAACAGGAATAACCGGTGCTTAAAAAAAATCGCCATCAGGCCATCCTTCAGTTGGTTGAACAACATGAAGTGCTACAGGTAAGCGAACTGGCACAATCGCTGGATGTAAGTCTCGAAACGATCAGACGCGATCTGAGTGAAATGCAGGACAAAGGATTGATTTTGCGCCGCCACGGACGTGCGCGTCGTCTGGCCGCTCAGCCTGAAACATCCTGGCTAAACAGTTTGCAGCGTTGCCCGCAGCTTTAAACGCAGCAACGAAATAAGAAAAGGGAGGGCTTTGATGCCTTCCCTTAATAAGATGGTCACCCCCACCCTGTGAGCGGTACGCTGACAGGGTGTTTTTCTTTCTGAAGGGGATCATCATGCAAAACGTTACGCTCATCGGTATTGACCTCGGCAAGCATTCGTTCCATGTCC
>NZ_JAHXYO010000026.1:0-73077 GCF_019969905.1 Rahnella sp. GSA61A
TCTGCAGGCGCGGACTTCATCGTGGCGCGGGCAACGTAAGGTTGCCCATCAGACGCCGTATAGATTTAAGCAAGCCCATCATAAATCAAAATCAACGTTGCAAAAAAGGGGGTGACCATAGATTTTTATGCGTGTGATTCAGAGACCTGAATTAAAAACGCCCCTGGATCCCAATATGGCCGACGTAGCCTTCCATATCGCCGTCAAACCCTTTGACGTATTTCACATCAGCATACACCGAGGTATTCGGTGCGAGTTGCGCCGTCATGCCCGCGCCGGTCTGCCAGTATTGATCGGAAAAATCCGTTGTACTGACATCGATTCCGCCGACATTGATATCCGGTGAATCCGAGAAATTACTCAGTACATCGGCGGTCAGGTAAGGTTTGAATTTTTCACTGGCTTTATCTTCTGCCTGGTCGCGTAACAAACGCAACCCGGCACGCGCTGTGCCCTGGTTCACTGAAACGCCGGAGATATCAGAAATTTCATCGCTGAAATCTTCTGAATTCAGATACTGATAAATGATCTGCCCCTGAGGTTCGATTTTCCAGTTGGTGCTGACGGCATAGGGTTGACCTGCTTCAGCAGAAAGCAATACGCCGTAGCTGTCCTGTTTCGCATCATGCAGGCTCTCATACTGGTTACGATACCAGGTGAACTGGCCGACAAGGTCAACGTAAGCGCCATCTTGTGCATATCGGGTGTAATAGCTGCCAACGCTGTAGGCATCACTGCGCACTGAGCCAGCATTCGCACTTTTCCCCGCCAACGTGCGCACCTGATCCTGCGTGTCGGTACTCTGGTTGCCCAATGTCGCCATGATGCCAGCGTGGACGCGTGTGCCGTTTTTCAGTTCATCCTGATATAAGTCGGTTCCGAATTGCGCGAACCAGTAATCACTGTCGTACCCAAAACGTCCCGCATCGAAGGAAGTGTGTTCTCCGCCGGTTCTCGCCCATGCGCGATTGTTGTAGCCTTTGCCATAGGTTTCTGTATCGCCCATACGCTCGTGCAGCGTGCCAGCAATACGCATGCCATAATACAAGTTCAGATAAGGTGCTGCGATATAACTGGGGATTTCGCCACGGTAAGTGTCTGGTGTAGCCGGGGCTGGCGCAGGAACATCCGGTGTCGGATTATCTGGCGTTGGGACATCAGGAACCGGCGCGTCAGGTGTTGGGATTTCAGCGCGCAGATACCAGTCATTCATATCGCCGGTGGCATCCTTGCTCCCTTCAAAAAGATAATAGTCGTAAGCGCCGATACTGACGCTGTTTTCCAGACTGAACAGGCCATTATGACGGCTGGCATCATCAATCTGAGCGACACGTATTCCGTCGTTAATTGTCTGTGCTGCCTTACCCGACGCAGAGATATGTAATCCGAACTGCCCGGACGCGTTGCCCGTAACATGAATGAGATCGCCAGTGCTGTTTCCCTGCGCATCCTGCTCCAGCGACGTATTCATAAAGAACGTACCCTTGCCTGACAGATTGTGCGTTTCCAGCGTTTTATAATCACCTTGTCCAGAAAACTGAACGCTGGCGTTATTCATGTTGAGTGAGTCGATGCGCGAGGAATCGGTCATCAGCCACTGACTGTCCTGAGCATCAATATTAATCGTACCGGCAGAAGCAGAAGAAAATTCCGTGCCATTCATCGCGCTGCCTTGCCAGGTTGAGTTAAGCAAATTGAGCGTCAGCTGGCTGGCGATCGGGTCTTCATCTGCGCTTAGCGCAATAAGGTTACCGTTAATGATGCTGCCGTTGCTGGCGTTGACCGAAAGGTCGGCAATCTGGTTGCTGTTGCTTCCGGCAACGACAAAGGCATCGGCGGCATTCAGGGAACTGTTATCCAGTGTGACGGCCCATTCGCCTTCGGTGGCGTGTACGCCCTGGGTTTTACCCGCAAGCCGGGAGTTTTTGACGTCCAGTGTGCCACCGTAGGCATAATCAGGTGTGGCGTAGGAAGTGATCAGGTCAACCAGCGGTTGGTCCGACAGTGCATTTTCCATCACGACCTGGTTAAGGTTAACGTTGCCCTGATGACTGATTTCTATGCCGCTGGTGGTATTGCCGCTGCTGATATTGCCATTGAATACCGAGATAACAGAGTTGTCGTTTGAGCTTATCGCCGTGCCTGCGGAATGGATGTCAGTGTTCACTAAGGTGACGTAGCTGTTTTGATTACTTTCGATCGCCGTACTGCCTGCATATTCTGTATTAGCAGAACCTCCATTCATTAATACACCGGCATTACGGGTGGAATAAATCGCCCGCGAGTCCTCGCCCGTCGTGGTAATTATCGCGTCATTAGAAAACAGAATAAATCCGTTATCTTCTGCATATAAGGCATTGGTATGCTTACCGTGGGTGGTCACTGTGCTACCACTTCCCGTGATAAGAACGTCGTTCCTCTTGTGCAGACTGGAATTGATGTTGTTTAAAATAATGCCTTCTGAATAATCACCCGCAGTAGTGATATTGACTTTATTGATTGTGCCCTTTGCCCCATTCTGGATAACCAGACCATCAGAGCCGTTCTGCATTGAATTAATATACAGAGTGCCGGCAATCGTCGCGGTGGCATTATTATTCACCGTGAATCCGGGGGTGCTGTTATTATAGGTATTTATGGTAACATCATTTTTAGAAAGGAAAGAGGTTCCTATTCCTTCCATCATAATGCCTTTACTTTGGCCGTAAGTGTTGATAATAAGCGGTCCGAGTAAATCAACGCTTCCGCCACGGTTAATGAGCATCGCATCAGTTAAAGAGCCCTGAGTGGTGATCGTCACCGGTGCCGCAACTGACTGTGTCAGTGCGCCACCATCATGAATATAAAAGGCAGGAATACTGGAAGTGATGCCTTCCGACCAGGTGGTTGCATTTACGCCATCCAGATACCCTTCGGTGGAAAGGTCAAAGGGGACCATTCCGCTGATATCTAACACGGGTAAATTTGTCACATTGCCAAATTCATCTTTATCACTAATATCTGTTGCAAGCGCGTAATTAGCCAGAGAGATAGATATCGCCAGAGGGGTCAGCTTTATTAATCTAAGTGCTACAGTTTTCCATTTTTCCGGATTATTTCCCATTTTATATTTCGTCCCGTCAGAATTTTTTAAAGAGTCTGGCGGACATTCTACGCATATTTATTTTTTAAGTTATTAATTGTATATTAAGGTATGCTTAATTTAAGATGTTTATGAATGTGTAATATGTGGGCGTTAACGTAATGAATAATGGGGATTAAATAATAGGGGGTGATAATATTGTTTCGAGGTGTGTATATATTATCGAACGGATAGACACAAAAAATCCGACCGCAAAAATGCGGTCGGATTTTTATTACTCAAACAACGTTTTCAGTGTGCACTGACTTCGTGGTTAATTCTCTCTGCTTTGCTCTTCAGGCCGGCAAGTACCACCATCAGCACCAGCAACGCATAGGAAATGGTCGCGATATTCAGCGCCCAGAACAAACCGTATTCGTTGTAGATGAAAGACGAGAAGGACGCGAAAATCAGCGTGCCGACGGAACTGGTGGTCAGCAGCGCAGAGGTCAGCGTTGGCGGGGAGTTTTTCACCTGCAGGCTGCCGTAGCTCATCAGACCGGAGAACATTCCTGAGTTACAGAAACCGAACAGACCCACGGCGACGAGCACCAGCGTCGGCGAATTGCTGGTGGTCAGCACCGCCAGGCTTGCCATGCCGACAATCACGGAAATCAGCAGGAAAGTACGCAGTTTCACGAAACGCACGGTGAACTGGTTCAGGAACAGGCCAATCGCTTTCACCATCCAGTAGGTGGTGATGTAAATCGCGGCACGGTCCGTTTCCATATTGAAGTGCTCATGCAGCCAGCTTGGCATCCACAGCGTGAAGACCAGCTCGGTGAAGACAAAAGCAAACAGCGCAATACACAGGAAGAATACCGCGATGCCCCATGGCTCTTTCACCACGTTGTGCGTCGATTCGTTTTTAACCGGTTGCGGAACATTCGGGAATTTCTGACCCGCGCACAGTAAAATCATCAGCAGGCTCAGGACACCCATGATGCCGTACATCGCCAGCCAGCTTGCGCCATGTTTGAACAGGAAACCCAGCACCAGCGACAGCGTCATACCGGAAAGCGCGAAGAAGAAGTCGGTAAAGATCAGGTTCGCGGAACGTTTTTTCGGATCGTCATTAATACGTACGACCAGATAGCTGCCGATAGACATCATCAGGCCCGCCGTGGCGCCGATCAGGAACACACCCACGCCGAACAGTGTAATAGACGGCATGATAAACAGCGCGATACACACCAGCACGGAAATGAAAGAGCCGGTCATCAGTTGTTTGCCCAGATCAAACTTACGCATCAGAATGCCGCTGATCATAATGGGCAGGAACAGGCCAATGTTCATTAAGGAAAACATTTGACCGATAAAGCCCGGATCTTTGTTAAATGCAGTAGCCACCGGCCCGATAACAATGCCCAGAGTGGAAACCAGTCCACCGGTAAAGAAATAGCTGAGCCATGAGATCACATTAATCCGACGGCGGTTATAAACAGTTTCCATAAACTGATTTCCTAAAAAGAGAAAATAAAAAAGCGGCGGAAAGCTTATCCAGAGATGCTTTTATCCGTAGTTAAGACGTTTATTATTGCTGTTCTTTGGTCATTTGTCCCGCAGGTATATTCAATTGCAGCATTTGTTTTTCCTAAACAATCTAAGCAATTAGCGACTTTTTGATGGTGCGACATTTCCGCTTTACATACTGTTGCGGGCTAAATATAGTCAAAAACAGCTCAACATTTTCCTATACATAAATACAACATCGAAAGGTGCAGCGCTAATGAGTTTTTCTACTGATAATTCAGCGGCTTCCGTTTCGGACAAGAAGCGGCCGGTTATTGCGATCCACGGTGGTGCAGGGGCGATTACCCGCGCGGCAATGAGCGCTGAAAAAGAACGACTTTATTTAGCCGAACTGGAGAGAATAGTCACCTGCGGACAGGCTATTCTGGCCTCCGGCGGCAGTGCACTGGATGCGGTCACCGAGGCGGTGCGTCTGCTCGAAGAGTGTCCGTTATTTAATGCGGGAAAAGGGGCTGTTTTTACCCATCAGGGCACGCATGAGTTAGACGCCTGCATTATGGATGGCCGGACGCTCGATGCCGGAGCCATCAGTGGCGTGAATCATATCCGTAATCCGATCCTGACCGCCCGCAAAATTTTGGAAGTCAGTCCGCATGTGATGTTCACCGGGGCGGGGGCGGAAGCCTTTGCCTGCGAGCACGGCCAGGAAATGGTCGGGGCGGACTATTTTTTCACCCAGGAACGTTACGATCAGTTGCAGCGGGCCATCGCCGCTGATCAGGGTGTCATGCTCGATCACGACGGCGCTTCGCTTAACGACGCTGACCCGCTGGATCCTGAACATAAATTCGGTACCGTCGGTGCGGTGGCGATGGATGCGCTGGGCAATCTGGCGGCAGCCACATCCACTGGCGGTATGACCAACAAACAGGCCGGACGCGTCGGCGATTCGCCGATTATTGGCGCAGGTTGTTACGCCAGCAATAATACGGTGGCGATTTCCAGCACCGGTACCGGCGAAGTGTTTATGCGTACGGTGGCGGCCTATGATGTGGCCGCGCTTATCGAATACGCCGGCCTTTCACTGGAAGAGGCCACACATAAAGTTGTGCAGGAAAAACTGCTGCCCCTGGGGGGAAGCGGCGGGATGATTGCGGTGGATAAATTTGGCAATGTGGTGCTGCCTTTCAACAGCGAAGGCATGTACCGTGGATTCGCCCGTGTGGGCGATGCGCCCGTCGTCAGCATTTACCGTTCATGAACAGCCCGATGAACGGTCCTCTTATTCTGCCGCCCGAACACGTGCTTGCCGTCAGCCAGCTTAGCGTGCAGTTTGCCCATGAAAGGCAGGTCATTCAGGCGGTCAGTCATCTCAGTTTTCAGGTAAAACGCGGTGAAACGCTGGCGATTGTTGGCGAATCGGGTTCCGGAAAATCAGTGACCTCACTGGCGCTGATGCGGCTGGTGGAACAGGGCGGCGGGAAGATTTCACAAGGTGAAATGCAGTTGCGCCGCCGTAACGGTGAGATAGTCGATCTGATGAACGCCACGCAGCCCGCCATGCGTAACCTGCGCGGCGCGGATATGGCGATGATTTTTCAGGAGCCGATGACGTCGCTCAATCCGGTCTTCCCGGTGGGGGAGCAAATCGCCGAATCGATCCGCTTGCACCAAAATAAAGATCACCGGGCAGCCCGTGCGGAAGCATTACGGATGCTGGATCTGGTGCGGATTCCCGAAGCCAGAAATATTCTCGACAGTTACCCGCATCAGCTTTCCGGCGGTATGCGCCAGCGGGTGATGATTGCGATGGCACTCTCCTGTAAACCTGCGTTGCTGATTGCCGACGAACCGACCACGGCGCTGGATGTCACCATTCAGGCGCAAATTCTGCAACTGATCCGGGTGCTGCAAAAAGAGATGCAGATGGGGGTGATTTTTATCACGCATGACATGGGGGTGGTGGCCGAAATTGCTGATCGTGTGCTGGTGATGCATCAGGGCAACAGTGTGGAAACGGGGGAAGTGAACGCGATATTCCGTTCTCCGCAGGCGCCTTATACCCAGACGTTGCTGGCGGCGGTGCCAAAACTCGGTTCGATGGCGGGTAAACCGCTGCCCGCACGCTTCCCGGCACCCACACAACAGGAAAGCGATCCGGAACTGATTCAAAACACCCTGACGCCAGGCGTGCCCCCGATATTACAGGTGCGTGATCTGGTTACGCGGTTCGACCTGCGCAGCGGCATTTTCAATCGCGTGACCCGCCGGGTTCATGCCGTGGAAAAAGTCAGTTTTGATTTGCATCCCGGTGAAACGCTGGCGCTGGTGGGGGAGTCAGGCTGTGGTAAATCCACCACCGGCCGTTCGCTGCTAAAACTAGTGAAGAGTCAGGGGGGCACCATCACCTTTAACGGCCAGACGCTGACTGATATCGGCGGCAGTGAACTGCAACATCTGCGCCGTGATATCCAGTTTATTTTTCAGGATCCCTACGCCTCGCTCGATCCGCGCCTGACGGTAGGATATTCCATTATGGAACCGCTGCTGGTTCACAATCTGGCAAAAGGCGCAGAAGCCGAAGCCCGTGTGGCGTGGTTGCTGGAAAAAGTCGGACTGCTGCCGGAACACGCGCAGCGCTATCCTCATGAGTTTTCCGGCGGCCAGCGGCAGCGAATTTGCATTGCGCGTGCGCTGGCCCTTAATCCAAAAGTGGTGATTGCCGATGAATCGGTTTCGGCGCTGGATGTGTCTATCCGCGCGCAAATCATCAATCTGCTGATGGATTTGCAGAAAGAGTTTGGTCTGGCATTTTTGTTTATTTCTCACGATATGGCCGTTGTTGAACGCATCAGCCACCGCGTGGCGGTGATGTATCTCGGGCAGATAGTGGAAATCGGCTCGCGCCGTGCGGTATTTGAAACACCGCAACATGCGTATACCCGCAAACTGATGGCGGCTGTACCGGTCGCCGATCCGGCGCACAAGCGAAAAGACCAGGCGCTGCTGGTGGATGAAATCCCCAGTCCGATCCGCGGGCTGCACGATGACCCGGTGGTGATGCCATTGGTGAAGGTGGGCGAAGGCCATTTCGTCGCCAGACATACGATTGCGGGTATTTACTGATTTTTGTGGCGGCTTATTTTGAGTCGTCAATTCTTAGTAAGACAAACGGGTAAGACAGGAAAAGGAACTGACATGAATCAGCAGAAATCTAAAGGTAAGAACGTTGTCCGTCAGGCCGTGCTCGCTGCCGCTGTTTTCGGTTCGCTGGCGTCGGCTTCTGCATGGGCGGCAAAAGACGTGGTTATCGCCGTAGGTTCTAACTTCACCTCGCTTGATCCGTATGACGCTAACGACACCTTATCGCAGGCGGTCGCCAAATCTTTCTATCAGGGGCTGTTTGGCTTTGATAAAGATATGAAACTGGAAAACGTTCTGGCGGACAGCTATACCGTCAGTAAAGACGGTCTGGTTTACACCATCAAACTGCATCCGGGCATCAAATTCCAGGACGGCACCGATTTCAATGCGGCGGCGGTGAAGGTCAACTTTGATCGCGCCAGTAACCCGGACAGTCACCTCAAGCGTTATAACTTGTTTAAAAATATCGCCAGCACTGAAGCCGTTGATGACACCACGGTGAAAATCACGCTGAAAGCGCCGTTCTCCGCCTTTATCAACATTCTGGCGCACCCGTCTGCGGTGATTATTTCCCCGGCAGCGCTGACCAAATACGGCAAAGACATCGGTTTCCATCCGGTCGGTACCGGCCCGTATACGCTTGAACAATGGAACCAGACTGACTTTGTGAAAGTGAAGAAGTTCGACAGTTACTGGAAAAAAGGCGAGCCGAAACTCGACACCATTACCTGGCGTCCGGTGGCTGATAACAACACCCGGGCAGCCATGTTGCAAACCGGCGAAGCGGATCTGGCGTTCCCGGTGCCTTACGAACAGGCAGCCTTATTGGAGAAAAATGCCAAACTGGATCTGGTGACGGCGCCGTCGATTCTGCATCGCTACATCAGTTTCAATGTCACGCAAAAACCGTTCGATAATGTGAAAGTGCGTGAGGCGATTAACTACGCGATTAACAAGCAGGCGCTGATCAAAGTGGCGTTTGCCGGTTATGCTGTGCCGTCTGAAGGGCCATTGCCGCAGGGCATCGAATACGCCGCGAAATTTAAACCGTGGCCGTATGATCCGGCAAAAGCCAAAGCATTGCTGAAAGAAGCCGGTTACCCGGATGGTTTCACCACTACGCTGTGGTCCTCACACAACAATAGTACCGCGCAAAAAGTGTTGCAGTTCACCCAGCAACAACTGGCACAGGTCGGTATCAAGGTGACGGTTACCGCCATGGACGCCGCACAGCGTGCTGCGCAGGTTGAGAATGTGGGGCAGAAAGAGGCGGGCATCCGCATGTTCTACACCGGCTGGTCGGCGTCTACCGGTGAAGCAGACTGGGCGTTGTCTCCGCTGTTCTCCACACAGGCCGCGCCACCGAAGCAGTTCAATACCGCGTTCTACAGCAATGCGCAGGTGGATAAAGATTTGACCGATGCGCTGAAAACGACTGACAAAGCCGAGAAAGCTAAACTGTACGCTGATGCCCAGAAGCAAATCTGGAGCGATGCGCCGTGGGCGTTCCTGGTCACTGAACGTCTGGTTTCAGCCAAAAACAAACGTCTGACCGGCTTCTATGTGATGCCAGATACGGCCTTCAGCTTTGACAATGCAGATGTGAAATAACAGGCGGTGAGGCTTTCAGGGCGCGTGGCGCACAGCGTGCGTGCCCTGAACTCGTGTGTTCCGGGTCCGGAACATGGATGTCTACCGTGAAATCACAGACAGCGAATCATGCTTAATTATTTTTTAAAACGATTACTCGGACTGATCCCGACACTGCTGATTGTGGCCGTGCTGGTGTTTTTATTTGTGCATCTGCTGCCGGGCGATCCGGCGCGGCTGATGGCCGGGCAGGATGCCGATGCCAGCGTAGTGGCGCTGGTGCGTCAGGATTTGGGGCTGGATAAACCGCTTTATCAGCAATTCTTCACTTTCTTTGGCAATGCGCTGACCGGTGATTTCGGCCACTCAATGGTCTCAAAACGCCCGGTCATTGATGAAATCAGTTCGCGCTTTATGCCGACCTTTTGGCTGACGCTGACCAGCATGGTGTGGTCGGTGATTTTCGGGCTGGTGATTGGCGTGGTATCCGCCGTGTGGCGTAACCGCTGGCCGGACAGACTGGGCATGGCGCTCGCCGTTTCCGGTATTTCCTTCCCGGCCTTCGCGCTGGGCATGCTGCTGATGCAAATCTTTTCTGTTGAACTGGGCTGGTTGCCGACGGTGGGCGCTGACAGCTGGCAGCACTATATTCTCCCTTCTGTCACACTCGGTGCAGCGGTGGCGGCGATCATGGCCCGCTTTACCCGCGCCTCTTTTGTCGAAGTGATGCAGGAAGATTATATGCGTACTGCGCGTGCCAAAGGCGTGCACGAAGCGGTGGTCGTGGTCAAACATGGCCTGCGTAACGCGATGATCCCCGTCGTGACTATGATGGGACTGCAATTTGGCTTCCTGCTCGGCGGTTCGATTGTCGTGGAGAAAGTGTTCAACTGGCCGGGGTTAGGGCGGTTGCTGGTCGATTCGGTTGAGATGCGCGATTATCCGGTGATTCAGGCAGAAGTGCTGTTGTTCTCGCTGGAATTTATCCTCATCAATCTGCTGGTGGACATGCTGTACGCCGTCATCAACCCTTCCATCCGATACAAGTGAGTAAGCGCATGAAAAACTGGCGGCGAAATGCCGTACTCGCGGGTTTACCGGTAATCACGCCGGGAACTGTGCAACCACAGGCGGGAAGGACACCGTGGAAAGCGTTCTGGCGTCGTTTTCGACGGCAGCACATTGCGATGATTGCGGGAGTTTTTATCCTGCTGCTGATTGCTGCGGCCATTCTTGCGCCGTGGCTGGTGCCCTTTGACCCGGAAAATTATTTTGATTACGACCGTCTGAACGAAGGCCCGTCGCTGATCCACTGGCTGGGTGTGGATTCGCTGGGGCGTGATATTTTCAGCCGTATTCTGATGGGTACACGGATTTCACTGACGGCTGGTGTCCTTTCTGTGGTGCTCGGCGCGGCAATCGGCACGGTATTCGGCTTGCTGGCGGGATATTACGAAGGCTGGTGGGATCGCATCACCATGCGCGTCTGTGACGTCCTGTTTGCTTTCCCCGGTATTTTGCTGGCGATTGCCGTCGTGGCGGTGATGGGCAATGGCATGTCGAACGTGATTATTGCCGTGGCGATTTTCAGCATTCCTGCCTTTGCGCGACTGGTGCGCGGCAACACGCTGGTACTCAAACAGCAAACCTATATTGAATCGGCGCGCAGCATTGGCGCCTCTGACGCCACGATTTTATTCCGCCACATCCTGCCGGGCACGTTGTCATCGATAGTGGTGTATTTCACCATGCGTATCGGTACCTCGATCATCACCGCCGCCAGTCTGTCGTTCCTGGGCATGGGCGCACAGCCGCCAACGCCGGAGTGGGGAGCGATGCTCAACGAAGCCCGCGCCGACATGGTGATGGCACCGCACGTCGCCATATTCCCGAGCCTGGCAATCTTTCTGACCGTACTGGCGTTTAATTTGCTGGGGGATGGATTACGGGATGCGTTGGATCCGAAATTGAAGAATTGAGATTTTTGCTTCTCCCCCTTC
The DNA here is from genome assembly GCF_019969905.1 of Rahnella sp. GSA61A. Classification (NCBI taxonomy): domain Bacteria; kingdom Pseudomonadati; phylum Pseudomonadota; class Gammaproteobacteria; order Enterobacterales; family Yersiniaceae; genus Rahnella; species Rahnella sp. GSA61A. The sequence continues at coordinate 11,329 of NZ_JAHXYO010000026.1, forward strand.
GCAGGGGAGAAGCAGATGGCTTCTATTTTTAGGAACCTGCACTCATGAAGGGGAGTGCAAAAACTCCGCATGGAATTTCAGGTGATCTTCCACAAATGACGCAATCGTAAAGTAACTGTGATCGTACCCCGGCTGAACCCGCAGTTGTAACGGCCAGCCGCGTTGTCGGGCGATCTCCGCCAGTTTTGCCGGTTGTAGCTGATCCGCCAGGAACTGATCGCTATCGCCCTGATCGACTAAAATCGGGAACGGTTTTTGATCCGCTGGCAATGAACTCAGCAGGTGGCAACTGTCGTATTGTAGCCACTGACTTTCGTCATCCCCCAGATACGCGCTGAACGCTTTACGTCCCCACGGCACCTGAGCCGGATTCACGATGGGCGCAAACGCTGACACCGAACAGAAACGCTGCGGATTACGCAGCGCCAGCATCAGCGCACCGTGGCCGCCCATTGAGTGGCCGAAAATCGACTGACGTTCGCTGACCTTGAAATGGTCGCTGATCAGCGCAGGCAGTTCATCAAGCAGGTAATCGTACATCCGGTAATGCGCTGCCCATGGCGCCTGCGTGGCATTCAGGTAAAAACCGGCGCCCTGACCGAGATCGTAACCGTCGTCGTTGGCGACACCTTCACCGCGCGGGCTGGTATCCGGCATCACCAGAATCACACCGAGTTCTGCCGCGACGCGCTGCGCCCCGGCTTTGATCGTGAAGTTTTCATCATTACAGGTCAGGCCCGACAGCCAGTACAGCACCGGCGGCGGCGCGTCGTGTTGCGCCGGAGGCAGATAAATGCTGAACGTCATGCTGCAATTCAGGCTCTCAGAGGTATGGCGGTAGCGCTGCTGCCAGCCGCCAAACATCCGGTGTTCTTCGAGTAGTTCAATCGAGCTGCTCATTGACACATTCCTTACTTATTAAAATGAATAACCGTACGGATAGATTTCCCTTCGTGCATCAGGTCAAAGGCTTGGTTGATTTCTTCCAGCGGCAGGGTGTGGGTAATGAAATCGTTCAGGGCGAATTCGCCGTCCAGATAACGTTGCACAAGGCCCGGCAACTGGCTGCGACCTTTCACACCGCCGAAAGCAGAACCACGCCATACGCGGCCTGTCACCAACTGGAAGGGGCGGGTGGAGATTTCTTCGCCTGCACCGGCCACGCCGATGATGACAGATTCGCCCCAGCCTTTGTGGCAGCATTCCAGTGCGGAACGCATCACATTGACGTTACCGATACATTCGAAGGAGAAGTCCACGCCGCCGTCGGTCATTTCGACGATAACGTCCTGAATCGGCTTGTCGAAATCTTTCGGGTTGATCAGATCAGTTGCGCCGAGTTTACGCGCCAGATCGAATTTGCTGGTGTTCAGATCGATACCGATGATGCGGCCTGCGCCAGCCATCACCGCGCCGATAATCGCAGAAAGACCAATCCCGCCGAGACCGAAGATCGCCACGGTGTCGCCTTTTTTCACTTTAGCGGTGTTGATGACCGCGCCCATCCCGGTGGTCACGCCACAACCGAGCAGACACACTTCTTCCAGCGGCGCTTCTTTATTGATTTTCGCCAGGGAGATTTCAGGCACCACAGTGTATTCGGAGAAGGTCGAAGTGCCCATGTAATGGAAAATCGGCTTGCCGTCTTTAAAGAAACGGGTGGTGCCGTCCGGCATCAGGCCTTTACCTTGTGTGGTGCGGATCGCCTGACACAGGTTGGTCTTACCGGATTTGCAGAACTTACACTCGCCACATTCCGGTGTGTACAGCGGGATCACATGGTCGCCCACGGCCACGCTGGTGACACCTTCGCCGACGGCTTCGACGACACCGCCGCCTTCATGGCCGAGGATCGCCGGGAAAACACCTTCCGGATCTTTGCCGGACAGCGTGTAAGCATCAGTATGACAAACACCGGTGGCGACAATACGCACCAGCACTTCGCCTTTTTGCGGCGGCATCAAATCCACTTCTTCGATGGACAGAGGTTGATTCGGGCCCCAGGCGACGGCCGCACGTGTTTTGATCATTTGCATTTTTTAGCTCCAGTCAGGTGTTTTTACTTATTCGGATTTTAAGTTAATAAGTCGGATGCAACGCCGGATCGTGTTCTGCGGCGAGCGGATGTTTCAGTAACGGGATCACCCCGTCATTCTGTTCGATGATCAGTTCTTTCAGCGCCCGGACATTCGGACTGAACGCATCCCGGCGCCAGATAAGCCAGGTGGCGGTATCGGCGAATTCATCCGGCATTTCGTGAATTTCTACCCGCTCGTGGCCGGGCAATTGTTCCAGCACAGAGCGCGGGATCATGGCGATACCCGCACCGCTGGCGACACAGGCCATCATGGAATGATAGGACTGAATCTCCAGGGTGTTAGCGACCGGCACATTCATGTGTTTGATCCAGCCCTGTAAACGCTGGCGGTAGGAACAACTGGGGCGGAATGCAAAAACGGTGTGGCCGCTGCGACCCGCAGGCACTTCCAGCGGCGACTCGCCCGGCGGGGTAATCACTACCATGCGCTCGCGAAAAGAAATACAGCCATTGATATCGTCAAAATCGATCGGGCCATCAACCAGTGCTGCGGCGAGACGTCCGGCACGCACGCTGTCGATGATTTCTCCGGAAGTCGCCGTCACCAGCGACAGCGCCACTTGCGGAAACTTCTGATGATAAGCGGCGAGCAAAGAAGGCAGGCGTGTTGCCGCCGTGCTTTCCATCGACCCCAGCGCGAAATTCCCGGCCGGTTCACCGGCATGCATGATGCTCATCGCTTCGTCGCTCAGCGCCAGAATGCGCTCGGCATAGTTGAGGAAGTTATGGCCCATGGCGGACAGGCGGATGCGTTGCTTCTCGCGGATAAACAGATCGGTGCCCAGTTCGAGTTCGAGCTGGCGCAGGCGGGTGGTCAGGTTCGACGGGACACGATGCAGTTGCTCTGCCGCACGCGCCAGCGAACCGGTTTCCGCTACGCAGCAAAACATCCGTAACTGAGTGAGATCCATGATGGGTTCCTGTGTTCTCTAATCGTAAACAAGTTGGTTTGTATTATTCAGTTTCCGTGATTGTACTCATAAGGCATCATAGCGACAACTTCCAATTAACTTTCTTTTAAGAAATCTGCTGTTTTCGGCGACAGGTTTGAGTATGTTTACTCACTGTTTCTAATATGTTGCATTGCGGTTTCTTTTGACGGAGCAGTTATGGCTTTTCGTATTGCGCTAAGTGGTTTTCTGGCTTTTGTCGTCGCGATGGGTATCGGGCGTTTTGCCTTTACGCCGCAGGTTCCTTTAATGATAGCTGAACATCAGTTCAGCCTGACCGGCGCGGGGCTGGTCGCCGCGTTCAACTATCTCGGTTATCTGTGTGGCGCGTTTGATGGCATGCGTGCCAGCAAACATCTTGAACGCCGTTTGTGGCTGGGCGTGTGGGGCGGCGTGATCCTGACATTGCTGTCGGCGGTAATTTCCGGCGAAGTGCTGCACAGTATTGTGCGCTTCCTGATCGGCTGGACCAGCGGCTGGGCGATGGTCATGGTATCAGCGTGGTGTAACGAACGGCTGGCGCATTATGGCCGTCCTGCAATGAGTGCCGCGGTGTTTGCCGGGCCGGGCGCGGGGATTTTCCTCAGCGGCATGTTAGCGGTGGGTATTCACAGTTTGCAGCTCACCTCAGCGCAGGCCTGGTGTGTTTACGGCGTGCTGGCGCTGATTTTCGTGGCAATTATCACGCCGAATCTGCCGCGCAAAGGCGACCTGCACCGTTCGCACATGGCGACTGAGCCGCTGGTGATGACGCCTGCGCTGAAACGTCTGGTGTGGAGTTACAGTCTGGCGGGCTTTGGTTATATCCTGCCCGCGACGTTTTTATCACAGATGGCGAGTGCACGTTTTCCTGACAGTCTGTTCGCACAGTTTGTCTGGCCGGTGTTTGGCGGCGCTGCGGTTATCGGCATCATCATCGGTATTCTTACCCGCCATTGTCTGACTACGCATACCCGCCTGGCGCTGACACTATGGATTCAGGGGCTGGGGATTTTGTGCGCGGAAGTGGTGCCGGGCGTCAGTGGTCTGGTGCTTGGCGCGCTACTGACCGGCGGTGGTTTCCTCAGCGTGGTGCAATTGGCCTTACAATACAGCCGCGAGCTTGCACCCAATCACAGCCGTTATATGGCCGGGTTGCTGACGACCGGTTACGCTGTTGGCCAGTTATTCGGACCGGTTCTGTCGGCGATTTCTACCGCGCTGACCCATCGTCTGGAGCCTGCGCTGTATGTCGCGCTGGCCGGTTTTATTATTGCCGGGGCGCTGGTCTTCCGGCATAAACGATAAGTTGCAGCTATTTCATCCATCATGAAGCACATTCACTGGATTCTGAACCGGCTCTCCACTACAGTAAGCCACCTCATTTTAGCGTGATCTGCGTCAAAGTGATTACATCTGCCGGAGAAGAAAGAATGCCAATCCTGAGTAAAGAAGCCATTTTGGTTCACGAGGCCCTGTTAGCCCGTGGTCTGGAAACCCCTCTGCGTGAAGCTTTGCCGATCGACAATGAAACGCGCAAGCAGCGGATCCAGGAACATATGACCGGCATCATGCAGCTTCTCAATCTGGATCTTTCCGATGACAGTCTGGCGGAAACGCCGCACCGCATCGCCAAGATGTATGTGGATGAAATTTTCTCCGGACTTGATTACGCCAACTTCCCGAAAATCACCGTCATCGAAAATAAGATGAAAGTGGATGAAATGGTCACCGTGCGCGATATCACCCTGACCAGCACCTGCGAACACCATTTCGTGACCATCGACGGCAAAGCGACCGTGGCGTATATCCCGAAAGACACCGTAATCGGCCTGTCGAAAATCAACCGCATCGTGCAGTTCTTCTCACAGCGCCCGCAGGTTCAGGAGCGTCTGACCCAGCAGATACTGGTTGCCCTGCAAACCCTGCTCGGCACCACCAATGTCGCGGTTTCCATTGATGCGGTGCATTACTGCGTGAAAGCGCGCGGTGTGCGTGACGCGACCAGCGCAACAACGACGACTTCGCTCGGTGGTCTTTTCAAATCCAGCCAGAATACGCGTCAAGAATTTTTAAGAACCGTCCGCCATCCATCGTAACTAAAGCCGCAGCGGTGTTCGCTGCGTTCGGAGACCCGAATCACTGACATCAGTCAGCTCATCGGGTTCTTCTCGCTGGCTGCCATGCTGCAACTTCATTTACTTGGATGGTAGCCACCCTGATTTTCTTCCCTTATTCTTAAATATCTCAATAATCTTCAAAAGGAATGTCAGGGTGCGCTCACGTATTGCCACGCTCGACTTTGCCCGTGGTCTCGCCATTTTTGGCATTCTTCTGCTCAATATCAGCGCCTTCGGTTTACCGAAAGCCGCTTACCTGAATCCGGCATTTGCCGGAACGCCTTCAGCTTCTGATACCTGGACCTGGGCGGTGCTCGACGCGCTGGCGCAAGGCAAATTCCTGATGATGTTCGCCATGCTGTTTGGCGGCGGTCTGTTTTTATTGCTGCCGCGCGGCAAACACTGGATCCAGGCCCGGCTGTCGATTTTATTACTGTGCGGTTTTCTTCATGCCACCCTGATGTGGGACGGTGATATTTTGCTGTCATACGGGCTGATTGGTCTGGTGTGCTGGAGGATGGTGCGGGAAGGGCGCAGCAGTCAGTCGCTGATTTCAACGGGCATCATTTTGTATCTGATCGGTGTGGCCGTGCTGGCGATGCTGGGATTTATTACCTCGCCAAAGCCCGGTAGTTTCTGGCTTCCGGGACCGGCGGAAATTCAGTATGAACAATACTGGCGGCTGAAAGGGGGTTGGGAAGCTATCCGCAACCGGCTCGATTTACTGTCATCCAGTTTGCTGGCGATTGGCGCGCAATACGGCTGGGAACTGGCGGGCGCCATGCTGATTGGCTCCGGCCTGATGCGCAGCGGATGGCTCAAAGGTGCGTTTCGCGTCTCGCATTACCGCAAGGTCGCAGCCGTACTGTTACCGCTTTCATTGCTGATTCAGATCCCGGCGATTTATCTGCAATACCGTACCGGCTGGGACTACCGCTGGAGCGGTTTTCTGTTGCAGGTGCCGCGTGAAATTGGCTCGCTGATGCAGGCGGTGAGCTATCTGGCGCTGTGCTACGGCTTCTGGCCGCTGATTTCCCGCTGGCGCATAACGCACTGGATTTCGCAGACTGGCCGCATGGCACTGACCAATTACCTGTTACAGACGCTCATCTGCATCACCTTCTTCAATGTTTTCGGCTTCTATCAGCACTTCGACCGCCTGCAACTGGTCGCACTGGTGCCGCTGGTCTGGGTGTGCAATGTGCTGGTGACATTGCTGTGGTTGCGTCATTTCCGCCAGGGGCCGGTGGAGTGGCTCTGGCGTCAACTGACGGCGAAAGCAGCGGGTGAAGAACTAAAAGCTGCCTGAACCTGACGTTGATATATCATCCTAAATGATGGATTTGGGATGAAGGTTGCATATTTGTATGTAAACGTTTTCTTTCCTGTGACGAGATTCACGCAGGCGTTTTCGCAAAATGTTTAGGATAGCGGTCGTGCCTCTCCGATGACCACTACACTAAAAAAGGAAACGCCATGCGCACTTCACCTCGCTTCTCTTTGTCTGGTTTCTTTACCTCCTGGGTCAAAAATTTCCGTATTCCTCCGTACCATTCCCTGACTGATCACGGAGCGACGCATGGTCACAATTCGTGATGTCGCCCGGCTGGCGGGGGTTTCTGTCGCCACCGTGTCACGTGTTCTGAACAATCCGTCTATTGCCAGCAAAGAAGCGCGCGAGCAGGTGTTACAGGCCGTCGCCACGCTGGGATACCGGCCCAATGCCAATGCGCAGGCACTGGCGACGCAAAGCAGCGATACCATCGGCGTGGTGGTGATGGATGTTTCAGACCCGTTCTTTGGCGCGCTGGTGAAAGCCGTTGATACCGTCGCGCAGCAGCATCAGAAATACGTCCTGATAGGCAACAGCTATCATATTGCTGAAAAAGAAAGGTACGCCATTGAAGTTCTGATTCGTCAGCGCTGTAACGCACTCATTGTGCATTCCAAGGCGCTGGGGGATGACGAGCTTTCGCGATTTATGGATCAGGTGTCGGGCATGGTGCTGATTAACCGTGTCATTCCGGGCTACGAGCACCGCTGTGTCTGGCTTAACAACGTCAGTGGCGCGGAAATGGCAACCCGCCTGTTGCTGTCTCAGGGGCACCAGCGCATTGGTTATATCGGTTCAAGTCATGGTATCGAAGACGATTTGCAGCGCTACCAGGGCTATTCGCAGGCAATGACGCAGGCACATCAGAGCGGAGATGCGCCACCTGCTGCATGGCGGGCGCAAAGTTCGCCGGATCTGCAGGGCGGGGAAGCGGCGATGGTGGAACTGCTCGGGCGTAATCTGCACCTCAGCGCGGTGTTCGCCTACAACGATTCGATGGCTGCGGGGGCGATGGCCGTGTTGAAAGAAAACGGAATTAACATTCCCGATGACTTTTCGCTGATCGGTTTTGATGACATTCCGATTGCCCGCTATACCAGCCCGAAAATGACCACCGTGCGTTATCCGATCGTTTCCATGGCGACGCTTGCCACTGAACTGGCTTTAAAAGGTGCGGCAGAACAGTTAGCTACGGGCGTTTCGCATTGCTTCATGCCTACGCTGGTCAGACGCCACTCGGTAGCTCCCTGGCAAAATGTGGCACCCGTCACTTATTGATCAAATAACGCGATGTAACCGTTTTCAATCTGTGAGAACTTTCACAGTTTATTAACATCGGGCGCATTATGATTCATTCGTTTTCAATATGATTCAATTTGGGTCCGGTTTGCCGGACTTGTTTCACAGCGAGTCAGGACGTTATAAGTCAAGGATGGCAGGCACCCACAATCGTGACGTGGAGCTGTACTGCTCCCGCAGGGATTTCCGGTGCCAAATTCTGTAACACCCTACATAACCGGAGATACAAATGAATAAGAAGGTCTTCACCCTGGCGACTCTGGCTGCAAGCATGATGTTTGGTTTTGCCGCACATGCTGCTGATACTAAAATCGGTGTCACCATCTACAAATATGACGACAACTTCATGTCCGAAGTTCGTAAAGCCATTGAGAAAGATGCGAAAGCCACTCCAGATGTGCAACTGCTGATGAATGACTCGCAAAACAGCCAGTCTACCCAGAACGACCAGGTTGACGTTATGCTGGCGAAGGGTGTTAAAGCGTTGGCCATTAACCTGGTTGACCCGGCTGCTGCCCCGGTCATCATTGAAAAAGCCCGCGGTGCTGGCATTCCTGTCGTTTTCTATAACAAAGAACCTTCCCGTAAAGATTTAGACAGCTACGACAAAGCCTATTATGTCGGGACTGATTCTAAAGAATCCGGCGTGATCCAGGGTGAGCTGATTGCTAAACACTGGAAAGCTAACCCGGCCTGGGATCTGAACAAAGACGGCGTGATCCAATACGTGCTGATCAAAGGCGAGCCGGGCCATCCGGACGCTGAAGCGCGTACTAAGTACGTCATCAGCACCCTGAATGGCAAAGAAGGCCTGAAAACTCAACAACTGCAGCTTGATACCGCCATGTGGGATACCGCACAGGCGAAAGACAAGATGGATGCGTGGTTATCCGGTCCTAACGCTAACAAAATCGAAGTGGTTATCGCCAACAACGATGCGATGGCAATGGGTGCTGTAGAAGCGCTGAAATCCCATAACAAAACCAGCATTCCGGTATTTGGTGTGGATGCCCTGTCAGAAGCGCTGGCACTGGTGAAATCTGGCGCAATGGCCGGTACCGTGTTGAACGATGCAAACAACCAGGCGAAAGCCACGTTTGATCTGGCGAGAAATCTGGCTGACGGTAAACCAGCGGCCGAAGGGACTAACTGGAAAATCGAAAACAAAGTCGTGCGTATTCCTTATGTCGCCGTGGATAAAGACAATCTGTCTTCCTTCGTGAAATAAGAATGCAACGGCAGCAGTAACGACAGACAGCAATAAAAAACAAAGCTAAGCAGTGGCAAAAATAATTGCGGTTAAGCCGTAAATAAAGACTAAGTATGATTAGACGTTAATGCTTATCTGACAGGACGTCATGTCGCTCTGCGTGTGGTGCGTATACCGGCCATACGCAGGGCTGACATCAGGTATTAATACACCCGTTTATTTTTATCTTTAGCCAGGTATAACTATGGCCGATAATACGTTATCTGACACAACATCAAAACCGGACGAATTCCTTCTGGAAATGAGTGGTATCAATAAATCATTTCCTGGCGTCAGGGCGTTAGATAATGTGAATTTAAAAGTGCGTCCTCATTCTATTCACGCCCTGATGGGTGAAAATGGCGCAGGTAAATCCACATTATTAAAATGCCTTTTCGGGATATACAGCAAAGATTCCGGTACCATTCTTTTTCAGGGACAGGAAGTTAATTTTAAAAGTTCGAAAGAAGCGCTGGAACAAGGCGTGTCGATGGTCCATCAGGAATTAAACCTGGTGTTGCAACGTACGGTCATGGACAACATGTGGCTGGGACGTTATCCGACCAAAGGACTATTTGTCGATCAGGACAAAATGTACAAAGACACCAAGGCGATTTTCGACGAACTGGATATTGATATCGACCCGCGCGACAAGGTCGGTAAGTTGTCCGTTTCGCAGATGCAGATGATCGAAATCGCTAAGGCGTTTTCCTACAATGCAAAAATCGTCATTATGGACGAACCGACGTCCTCGCTGACGGAAAAGGAAGTGAACCATCTGTTCACCATCATCCGTAAGCTGAAAGATCGTGGCTGCGGCATTGTGTATATCTCGCATAAGATGGAAGAAATCTTCCAGCTGTGCGATGAGATAACCATTCTGCGCGACGGTCAGTGGATTATTACTCAGCCGCTGGAAGGCCTGGACATGGATAAAATCATTTCCATGATGGTCGGCCGCTCACTGAGCCAGCGTTTCCCTGACCGCCAGAACGTACCGGGTGAAGTTATCCTCGAAGTCCGTAATCTGACCTCGCTGCGCCAGCCTTCCATTCGTGATATTTCCTTTGATTTACACAAAGGGGAAATCCTCGGAATTGCCGGTTTAGTCGGTGCAAAACGTACAGATATCGTCGAGACGTTATTTGGTATCCGCGAGAAAGTCGCCGGAACCATTAAATTACACGGCAAAAAAATTAATAATCACAGTGCCAATGAAGCCATTAACCATGGTTTTGCACTGGTGACGGAAGAACGTCGTTCCACCGGTATTTATGCATATCTGGACATCGGCTTTAACTCGCTGATTTCTAATATTCGTCAATATAAAAATAAAGCCGGTTTACTCGACACTGCCCGGATGAAAAGCGATACCCAATGGGTTATCGATTCCATGCGGGTGAAAACGCCGGGACATAAAACCAGCATTGGTTCATTGTCAGGCGGTAATCAGCAAAAAGTTATTATCGGGCGCTGGTTATTAACCAACCCTGAGATATTAATGCTGGACGAACCGACGCGCGGCATTGATGTTGGCGCTAAGTTTGAAATTTACCAGTTAATCACCGAGTTGGCGAAAAAAGAGAAGGGGATCATTATTATCTCCTCTGAAATGCCGGAGTTGCTGGGTATTACTGACAGAATATTGGTTATGAGTAATGGACAGGTTGCAGGTATTGTTGAAACTAAAAATACCTCGCAGAACGAAATATTACGCCTGGCTTCCTTGCATCTCTAATTTTTAAGGGTTCTTATTATGAAAGCATTAAATAAGAAAAGTGTGCTCACTTATTTAAAAGAGGGCGGGATTTATGTGGTCCTGCTGGTCTTACTGGCCATTATTATCATCCAGGATCCGAGCTTCCTCAGTCTCGTCAACTTAAGTAACATTCTGACTCAGTCATCTGTGCGCGTTATTATCGCACTGGGCGTGGCAGGGCTTATCGTCACCCAGGGTACTGACCTGTCAGCCGGGCGTCAGGTCGGGTTAGCAGCGGTTGTTGCGGCCACCATGTTGCAGGCGATGGACAACGTCAACAAAGTATTCCCGAATCTGGAAGTGGTGCCCATTCCGCTGGTTATTCTGACCGTGTGTATTGTTGGTGCATTAATTGGTTTGCTGAACGGTATTATTATCGCTTACCTGAACGTAACGCCGTTTATTACCACGCTGGGCACGATGATTATCGTCTACGGGATTAACTCCCTGTATTACGATTATGTTGGTTCTTCACCGGTCGCAGGCTTTGACCCGGGCTTCTCCCAGTTTGCACAAGGCTTTATCCATTTAGGTGGTCTGAAGCTTTCCTACATTACGTTCTACGCGCTGATTGCGATCGCCTTTGTCTGGGTGTTGTGGAACAAAACCCGCTTCGGTAAAAACATCTTTGCTATCGGTGGTAACCCTGAAGCTGCGAAAGTTTCCGGCGTTAACGTCCCGTTAAACCTGATTATGATTTATGCATTGTCTGGTGTGTTCTACGCGTTCGGCGGTTTACTGGAAGCTGGGCGTATCGGCAGTGCGACCAACAACCTCGGCTTTATGTATGAACTCGATGCCATCGCAGCCTGTGTGGTCGGCGGCGTGTCATTCGCCGGTGGTGTGGGTTCTGTGGCAGGGGTGGTGACAGGGGTGCTGATTTTCACCGTCATCAACTACGGCCTGACCTACATCGGCGTGAACCCTTACTGGCAGTACATTATCAAGGGCAGCATCATCATCTTCGCGGTGGCGCTGGACTCTTTGAAATACGCCAAGAAGAAATAAGTTATCGGGCAGTAAAAACAAAAGGCCGCATACGCGGCCTTTTTGCTGTCGTAAATTCGGAACCGGACTGCTCCCTCCCCTTTCGCAGGGTGAGGCGCTAAAGGCCAAACCCTTTCGAAGGGGAGGCGCAGTCCGGTTCTTACTGCTGGAAAGGATTTCTGCCCACCGGTTTCGGTGGTTCAGGTTGCGGTGCCGGTGCGGCATGCTCGGTTTCATCCTGAGCGGCGTCATTGGCTTCCTGCTCCGCTTTGACTCTGGCCGCTTCGTCTGCGGCCGCTTTTTCCGCAGCAGCTTTATCCGCTGCTGCCTTATCTGCCGCGGCTTTGGCGATAGCGGCTTTCTTCTCGGCTTCAAGTTGCTGTTGTAATGCCAGCAGTTGTTCCGGTGTTACCGCCGGGTAGCCCTGGGCATCGTCCGGAATGGTGTGTACCGCAGGAATAGGGATTAGCGGGCCAAGGAAGCGGGGTTCGCGTTTAAGCAGATACAAATCCGTCAGCGCGCCGAGGCGGGCGAAGATCTCGCGGCTGCGCACGCTGAGCATATTTTTTGGCGATGGTACGGCGAAACATTGTGCCTGAATGCCCATGTGCAGCGCGATAAACAGCGCGCGTTCGCAGTGGAAACGCTGGGTGATAATGATGAAATCGTTAGTGTCGAAGACTTTACGGGTACGCACGATGGAGTCGAGCGTACGGAATCCGGCGTAGTCGAGCACGATATCGCTGGCGGGAATACCGGCGGCAATCAGATCGCGGCGCATGGTGCTCGGCTCGTTATAACTTTGCTGTGCATTGTCACCGCTCAGCAGCAGATATTTTACCTTGCCGCTGTTGTAGGCATTAATCGCGCCCTGAATCCGGTACAGGTAATACTGATTAATGACGCCGGTGCGGTAATACTTCGCTGTTCCGAGCACCACGCCGACCTGACGGTGCGGCAGGGTTTGTACTTCGTCATAAATGTAGGGCTGGGTACGTAAGCTTATCCACTGATCAAGCCCAATAGCGACAGCCAGCATCAGAATAATGATGCCGAAAACGCCAGCTATAAGTCGCTTAATCATAGGTATCCCTGTTATGACCGGATGGAAATCGGATCCAAGGCTACTTTACCTGTTCGGGGTTCGCAATACGTTGGACTCTGCATCCACAGGCTTCGCAGCTTTTTTCAGCACTTTTCAGTGAATTACTTCTTAATCTGCGCGACGTACTGCAATTTGGACGAAAAAAAAAGACCAATGCATAAGGCATTGGTCTGGATCATAGCCGGACTTCTTTTACTACCGTCGGATCAGAAAGACGTGCGCTTATAACTTCGGTACTGCGGTGCCCAGAAGTTGTGCTCAATGGCTTTCGACAGAGAATCTTCTGACGTTACCATCGCCACGCCCTGCAACTGCGCGGCCTTACCGACGGCCATCGCGATGCATTTAGACACGCCCTGAATATCGTCAACGTCCGGCAGCAGCGAGCCTGTGCCTTCTGTGGCCAGCGGCGAACACTCTGCCAGTGTTCTGCTGGCGGCCATCAGCATCCCGTCGGTAACGCGGGTGGCGCCCGAGGCAATCACACCCAGCCCGATCCCCGGGAAGATGAAGGAGTTGTTGCACTGTGCGATAGGGTAGAGCTTGCCTTTGTGGCTCACCGGTGCAAACGGGCTGCCGGTGGCGACCAGCGCGGCGCCGTCTGTCCAGTTCAGGATATCGGCAGGTGTGGCTTCCACGCGGGACGTCGGATTGCTCAGGGGCATCACCACCGGACGTGCACAGTGTTTGTGCATTTCGCGGATAATTTCTTCGGTGAACAGCCCCGGCTGGCCGGAAACGCCGATCAGCACGGTTGGCCTGGCGTTACGCACCACATCCAGCAGGGAAACGCTGTCGCTTTCCATGCCCCAGCTGGCCAGTGCGCTGCTTTTCTGCACCAGTTTGCTCTGGAAATCCAGCAGGTTAGGCAGTTTATCGGTGAGCAAACCAAAGCGGTCGACCATAAAGACTTTGGCGCGGGCTTCTTCTTCACTCAGACCTTCAGATTTCATCTGCGCAACGATTTGTTCTGCGATACCACAACCGGCAGAACCCGCACCGAGGAAGGCGACTGTCTGATCGCTCAGTTTGCCCCCGGCGGCTTTACTGGCGGCAATCAGGCTACCCAGCGCCACGGACGCTGTGCCCTGAATATCGTCGTTAAAGCAGCACAGTTCATCACGGTAGCGTTCGAGGATCGGCATGGCATTCTTCTGTGCGAAATCTTCAAACTGCAGCAGCACGTTTGGCCAGCGGATTTTTACGGCCTGAATGAACTGATCAACAAACGCTTCATATTCTTCACCCGTAATGCGCGGATGACGCCAGCCCATGTACAGCGGGTCGTTGAGTAACTGCGGATTGTTGGTGCCGGCGTCCAGAACCACCGGCAAGGTATACGCCGGGCTGATGCCACCACAGGCGGTATACAGGGAAAGCTTACCGATCGGAATGCCCATGCCGCCGATGCCCTGGTCGCCCAGGCCGAGAATGCGTTCGCCGTCAGTCACCACCACCACTTTTACGTGTTGTTTGGTGGCGTTCTGCAACATGTCATCGATGTGGGCGCGGTTGGGATAAGAGATGAACAGGCCACGGGCGCGGCGGTAGATATCGGAAAAGTGTTCGCAGGCCTCGCCGACGGTCGGGGTATAAATCACCGGCATCATTTCGCTGAGATGGTTGTCCAGCAGACGGTAGAACAGTGTCTCATTGGTGTCCTGAATGTTTCTCAAATAGATGTGTTTATCGATGTCGGTTTTGAAATTCTGAAACTGGCGGTAGGCACGGTCAGCCTGTTCTTCGATGGTTTCCACCGCTTCCGGCAGTAAACCGTGAAGGTTAAAGTTGCTGCGCTCTTCTTCAGTAAAAGCGCTGCCTTTATTCAGTAACGGAAACTCTAACAGGATCGGGCCAGCGTGGGGAATGTACAGGGGGCGTTTACTTTCGTATTCAAGTTCCATCGTTTTACTCTTCCGGTTTTCAGAATGTTGTTTTTTATATTTCGGAGCGGTGAGGGTAACAGAGAGGAAATAAGGATTTCAAATGACAAATGTAATGACAATGTTATGTAACTAAAGACTCCGGAAACAGAGTCTTTAGTGTTAACCGGCTCACACTATCAGCAGGTCAGCGTGGTGATATCTTTGCAGCCCAGTGCTTTTAACGTGGCACGCGTGGCATCGTTTTGCGTGATCAACGCATCTTTTTGCTCGACCAGTACTGCACGGCGCACTTTCAGGCAATCTTCACCTGACATATTCAGCAGGATTAACGCGGCCTGCAAAGGAGGCAGGCTCGGATTGAATGCGGCGTTTTCGGCGTAACGGCCACCGAACTGTTTGCCGTTATGGGTTTCCAGCGCCACACCACTGTGCGACTTACTGTAAGGCGCATGACTTTGATTGCAGGCATCCAGTGCCATGAGTGCCAGGGAGTCGGTGCTTTCCAGTGTGTAACCGTGATTCACTTGGTCCATCAGCAGGGTGGTGATGTCCAGATCCTTCGGGCCGAAGGAGTGCGGCAGATAATCGCCAAGTGTTGCTACATCACGATCGGGCAGATGGATATCCAGCGCTGTGCCGCTGGTCAGCTCATTCATAAACTGACGACAATGCCCGCAAGGGGTGTAATTCACGGTGATGGAGGCCAGACGGGTTTCACCACGCAGCCAGGCGTGCGTGACTGCGGATTGCTCAGCGTGAACCGTTTGTTGCATCGGTGCACCGGCGAATTCCATGTTGGCACCGAAATACAAATTGCCTGAAATTCCGCGTGCAACCGCACCGACATTGAAATGAGAGATAGGCGTAACGGAACAGGCTGCGGCCAGAGGCAGCAGGGCAAATGCCAGCGCGTCATCGTCCAGTCCGGTCGCCTGTTTTATCTGCGCAACATCAGCCGCAGTGAGCATTGCCGGGAAGTCATCATGACGCAAAAACGGCTCAAGCGCGGAGGATAAATTTTCAGGGAGTGCCGCAAAGGCGGTGTGAAAACGTGCGTGCATAAACATTCGATCTCGCAGTGATTACGGTTGAACAGTGTAAAAGTCATTCCATGAATGTAGTGTGATGAATGTCACTTTTTCGATGTAATAAGTTCTGCTTCGTTGCATATTTGGGAGATGTTACGCAGAACAGCCGCCTTTCCAGACGGCTGTTAAAAAAGGATGACGGGGAATCAGTGAGCCGGGAACCACTTGTCATTGATCTTTTTAAATTCGCCGTTAGCTTTGATCCCTTCCAGCGCTGTGTTCAGCTTCGCCAGCAGTTCCTTATTATCAGGACGCACCGCCATGCCGACGCCGGTACCAAAGTATTGCGGATCTTTAATCAGCTCGCCGACTTCACCCAGATTCGGGTTGGATTTCAGCCAGCCGTTCAGCACGGCGGTGTCGCCTAACAGCCCGTCCAGACGACCACTTTTCAGATCCAGAATCGCATTCTGATAGCTGTCGTAACCGACGGTAGTGATTTCAGGATGCTTTTCCATCAGGTATTTCTGGTGCGTGGTGCCATTTTCCAGGCCAACACGCTTACCTTTCAGGTCCGCAATAGAAGCAAACTTGCCTTTCGGCCCGATAATCATCGCCGTGTTAGCGTAGTAAGGCTGGGTGAACGTCACCTGTTTACTGCGCTCTTCCGTGATATCCATACCGGAAATAATCACATCGAAACGACGGAATTTCAGTGCCGGGATCAGACCATCAAACGGCTGATTGGTGAAGGTACAGGTTTCCTGCATTTGCTTACACAGCGCGTTCGCCAGGTCGATATCAAAACCAATAATCTGGTTGTCAGCGCCGATAGATTCAAACGGCGGATACGTGGCGGAAGTACCGAAACGAATGGTGTCCGCAGCGGTGGCAGTGAAAACCGTGGCAGACAAGAGGGCGGCGAGGATCAGCTTTTTCATGCAATACATTCCTGTTCAAAAAATGACATTCCCTTCATGGTACAGTTTACTGATTTTATTAATCTAATCGGGTAACTGGCAGGAAGTGAAACCTGAGAATAAAGTGCCACTAAATGAATTTATATGCAATAAATTTGATTAAAAAATTATAAATTGAAACAAGGGGATGTTTTTTCCGGCACAAAAAAAGGGACGATTTCTCGTCCCTTCAGATTCTTCTCTGGCTATCAGTTACGGCGTTCAAATGCCAGTGCACGACGCTCAATCAGGCGCATCATCAGGGTCAGCAACCCGTTCACGCACAGATAAACCACACCGGCCGCACCGAATACCATCACGTCATACGTACGACCGTACATCAGCTGGCTGTGACCCATCACATCCATCAGAGTAATGGTGTAGGCCAGCGAGGTACTTTTAAACACCAGCACCACTTCGTTGGAATACGATGACAGCGCGCGTTTAAAGGCGTACGGCAACAGAATGCGCAAGGTTTGCGGCTTCGACATGCCAAGTGCTTCGCACGACTGCCACTGGCCGGACGGAATAGCGCGTACCGCACCGGTAAACAACTGTGTGGTATATGCCGCGCTGTTCAGCGCCAATGCAAACATCGCGCAAAGCCACGGCTGCGACAGGACTTCCCATAACCACGGAATTTCGCGGATCGACGGAAACTGGCCCGGTCCGTAGTAAATCAGGAAGATTTGCACCAGCAACGGTGTGCCGGTAAACAGCGTGATGTAACCTTTAACGATCTGGCTGGCAACCGGCACTTTCAGCGTCAGAACGACGGTGAAAATCATCGCCAGCAACAGTGCAACAATCAGTGCCGCCACGGTCAGTGTCAGGCTGGTGTGCAATCCTTTCAGGACTTCAGGTAAATATTCCCACATCAGGATGCACTCCGTTCAAAGCGTGTGGTACGCAGTTCGATACGTTTAATCACGAACTGGCTGAACAGGGTAACAAGCAGATAGATACACGCCGCAATCACATACCAGGTAAATGGCTCCTGCGTACGGGTCGCAATGCTTTTGGTTTGCAGCATCAGGTCGTTCACGCTGATAAGGGATACCAGCGCGGTATCTTTCAGCAGCACCAGCCACTGATTACTCAGCCCCGGCAACGCATGACGCCACATCTGCGGCATGATCAGGCGGAAGAAAATCGCCGACTTTTTCATGCCCAACACCTGACCGGACTCCCATTGCCCTTGCGGCACGGCTTTCAGTGCGCCGCGCAATGTCTGCGATGCATAAGCCGAATACAGCAGGGAAAGGGCGATCACACCACACACAAACGGGCTGACTTCGAAGTTCTCAATCGGCAACTTGATCGGGATGGCGAACAGGCCAAGATTGATGCTGAAGCCATCGGCCAGCACCATCAGCAGCTGTGAGGAACCAAAATAGATGAACAGTACCACCAGGATTTCCGGCAGACCGCGCAGCACGGTAACCCACGCGGTGCCCAGCCAGCTAAGCGGCTTCCACGGCGCGGATTCCCAGACTGCGAAAATCATCGCCAGCACCAGGCCGAGGATCAGCGCACAAACGGCAAGGCCGACGGTCATCCCGGCGGCGCTTGCTAAAGGTTGGAATTCAGTCATTGATAGGCAAACTTATTGCTGGAACCATTTTGAATACAGCGTTTTGTAAGTGCCGTCTGCTTTCACTTTTGCCAGAGCATCATTCAGTTTAGTCAGCAATTCGGTATTGTTCTGACGAACCGCAACACCCAGGCCGGTACCGAAGTAAGTCGGGTCAGTGATTTTGTCACCCACAGCGGCCAGATTTTTGTTCTGTTTAAGCCATTCATTCACCACGGCGGTGTCACCGAATACGGCATCCAGACGACCGTTTTTCAGGTCCAGTACGGCATTCTGATAGCTGTCGTAAGGTACGGCGGTGATTTCAGGGTGCTTATCCATCAGGTATTTCTGATGAGTCGTGCCGTTTTGCATACCGACACGTTTGCCTTTGAGCGCAGCAACGTCAGTGAACTGACCAGAATGGGCGATGAAAATAGCAGAGTTATCGTAGTACGGGTTGGTGAATGCCACTTGTTTCTGACGTTCAGGCGTGATGTCCATACCGGAAATCACCGCGTCAAAACGGCGGAATTTCAGGCTCGGGATCAGGCTGTCGAACGCCTGATTGGTGAACGTACAGGTTGCCTGCATCTCTTTACACATGGCGTTCGCCAGATCGACGTCAAAGCCCTGGATCTGATTGCTGGAGTCTACAAACTCAAACGGAGGATAAGACGCTTCCATCGCGAAACGGATGGTATCAGCAGCGCTGGCAGACAAACTGACGGTAGCCAGAACCGCGGCAATTACTAATTTTTTCATCGCAAACTCCGTAGAAACATCAATCAATGTATTGATAGAAATACAGTTTAGTGGGAAAGGTAGCTGGCAAACTCTTTGGTTTGCGGCTGTGCGAAAACGGAGGCATCGCCTTGCTCGACAATGCGGCCATTTTCCATGTACACCACGCGGCTGGCGGTCTTACGCGCAACTTCAACTTCGTGGGTCACGATAACCTGAGTAATGCCGGTGCCGGCCAGTTCGCGAATAATGCTGACGATCTGGGCGGTGATTTCCGGGTCAAGCGCGGCGGTAGGTTCATCAAACAGCAGAACCTGAGGCTCCATCATCAGCGCACGGGCAATCGCCACACGCTGTTGCTGGCCACCGGAAAGATGCAACGGAAAACGATCGGCGTAATCGGTCAGACGCAGACGGGTCAGCAATTTCTGGGCACGCGCGAGCGCAACGTCTTTGGTCAGCCCCAGCACTCGCATAGGCGCTTCCAGTAAGTTGTCGAGCACCGTGCGGTGCGGCCACAGATTGTATTGCTGGAAAACCATGCCGACGTTCTGACGCAATTCGCGAACGGCTTTTTCATCCGGTTTGCGGGTGAAATCGAAGGTATTACCGGCGATCTGCAAAGTGCCTGAACGCGGCATTTCCAGCAGGTTCAGAACACGTAACAGGGAGCTTTTGCCTGCACCACTTGGGCCGAGTAAAACCAGAGTTTCACCGGCAGGGCAGTCGAGCTGAATGTCAAAAAGCGCCTGATGCACGCCGTAGAAGCAGTTGATGCTATTAAGTTGAATACTCATGCGCAAATAGTGAATAGCCATTGATGCCGCAGATGGTAACTTCCGCAGCATAGTTATGCAACGATCGCGGCTTAAAAATTATGTGTTACCGCAGGAATGCCAAAGTGTAGCACATCATATTGTTAAACCGCTGTGACGGGGATGTTGGTCAATGACGATATTCATCACTGACCCACATTATGCAACCGCTATTTTAGAGAAAGGAATGGCTTACTGGTGTTCTAAAACCTGGCGCAGTGTGCCACTTGAAGCGAAATCGAGGTTTGCCATATAACGCACATCATCAACCGTCCAGCATTGGCCTTCACGCACCATCAGCACTTCATCTTTCCAGCTTGTCGATGCGCCTTTGTCTTTCTCATGTGTGAAGGTGACGCGCAGGGGAATGTTACGGGCGTCGGTGTTCGGTATGGTGGAGGCGCTGTCTACGGAGGCAGACGTCGGTCCATCAAACAGGCTGGAGAAAATGTCACCATCGCCAGAACCAGCACCCGTTTTCTCGTTCGGTGAGGCGGCGATATCGACTTTCGGATGTGACTGCGCTTTCAGCAGCGCATCATACAATGCGGTGCTCAGATAAGGTCGGTATGCGGCCAGTTGGCTGGAATTGGGTAATCCGCTGCCGCCTTGTTTAATGCGAAAATCATAGAATTGCTGAGCAACGCTGTCAGGGCCGCCATCGACACAGGGTGCGGTGCGGCTGCCAATGTCCTTATATGCAGGTTCTACCGTGGTGCAGGCACTTAACATCAGTACCAGCGGGATGGCGGCGACAAGGGTTTTCTTTTTCATTGTATTCCTTACTGAAAGATTGAACATTTTCACCATGACGTTCTTTACCATACAGTATAAAACCGATTTGGCTTAATGCATGACGAAGAGAAATCAGTCAAAGGTAATACCTTGATCTCTCACGCAGGGTTTATGCTATTAATGACATTATTGCCAGGATTTGGACGACAACTGATAAGGAATACGCATGCAAATTTCAACCACTCCGACCCTCGAAGGTTTCACCATCGCTGAATATTGCGGCGTAGTGACGGGCGAAGCGATTTTAGGGGCAAATATTTTTCGTGATTTCTTTGCTGGTGTGCGCGATATCGTCGGTGGGCGTTCCGGCGCTTATGAAAAAGAGCTGCGCAAGGCGCGTGAAATTGCTTTCCGTGAACTGGAAGAACAGGCGAAAGAGCGCGGTGCGAACGCGGTTGTCGGTATTGATATCGATTATGAAACCGTGGGCAAAGACAGCAGCATGCTGATGGTCAGCGTGTCCGGCACCGCAGTGATTGTGCATCGCAAATGATCTGTCAGCGTGTGAAACAGGGTCTGTTCACCGTCGCATTACTCATGCTGGCGGGTTGTCAGCACGCCAGCCAGCAGCGCGCGGATGCGCCATTCCGGCTGGAAACGGCGCGACAGGCGCAGGGCGCAGATCAGCGGATCCGTTTTCTGGTGATCCATTACACCGCTGAAGATTTCGACAACGCATTAAATACGCTTACAGATGAGCACGTCAGCGCACATTATCTGATCCCGGCGCAACCGCCACTTGAAGCGGGTAAACCGGTGGCGTGGCAACTGGTGCCTGAAAATATGCGCGCCTGGCATGCCGGTGCCAGCAGCTGGCGCGGGCGTACCAATCTTAACGATACGTCGGTGGGCATCGAACTGGAGAACAAAGGCTACAGCAACTATTTGCTCGGCAAAAAATTCTATCCGTTCCCGCCTGCGCAAATAGATTTACTGGCTAATCTGAGCCAGGAGATTGTCGCGCGTTATCAGATAGAACCGCGCAATGTGGTGGCGCACAGCGATATCGCGCCGCAGCGCAAAGATGACCCCGGTCCGCTGTTCCCCTGGCAGGAAATGGCCGAACGTGGGATTGGCGCGTGGCCGGATGCGGCGCGGGTGAATCAGTATCTGGCGGGACGTAATCCGCAACAGCCTGTCGATCAGGCGCAGTTGCTGGTGTTGCTGAAAGCGTACGGATATTCAGTGGAAGATAATATGACGCCGCGTCAGCAGCGTCGGGTGATTGCGGCATTCCAGATGCATTTCCGCCAGAGTGATTATCGCGGCCATGCGGATGCTGAAACTGAAGCGATCGTCCGGGCGCTGTTACAGCAGTTTCCGGAGAAGAACGACTGAAACCAGCGACTGACCTGTACGGTCAGTCGCGTTTCGGACCGATGCCGTGCAGCCCCTGAAGTTTACCGTGATCGCGTAACCAGTCGGCGGTGCGGATAATCCCCTGATCGAGTGAAATCACCGGCACATAACCGAGTTCTTTCTGCGCACGCTGTGTGTCGAGCGTGAGATCGAAATTGAGTTTTGCCACACTGTAATGCGTCAGCACCGGTTCTTTCTGCGAGCTTTTGCTGATGCGCTCCATGCCCCGCGCCATCATATCCAGCAGCGGATACGGTACCGAACGGATGCGATATTTGATATCCAGATTTTCCATCAGTTGTTTCACCAACGTACACAGCGGACGCGGTTGCTGATTTGTAATATTGAACGCGCGACCTGATTCTGTTGCCTGCGACTGCGTCGCCAGCCACATTGCATGCACGGCATTCTCAACGTAGGTCATGTCCACCAGCGCTTCTCCGCCGCGTGGCAGCATCAGTGTTCCGCCATATTTCAGCATTTGCAGCAAACGCGGCATCATGACGTTGTCGTGCGGGCCGAAAATGCCCTGCGGTCGCAAAATGGTGAAATGCGTTTGTGGATTCGACAATGCCAGCGTGTGGATCACCTGTTCACCGGCGGCTTTGCTGCGTGCAAAGGAGTTGGCGAAACGGTGCGGGCGAAAGTCTTCCTGAATATCACGGTGATGGTGAAAATCGAAGTAGATCGCCGGTGACGAAATATGCACGAAGTTTTCCACACCATATGCCGCGGACCATTCGCCCAGACGCCGTGTGGCGCGCACATTCGCCAGCTCGAATTCCTGTTCACTGCCCCACGGCGACATCAGCCCTGAGCAGTGCCAGACGGTATCGATATCTGCCAGCAGGGCTTTGGCCTGAGCAGACACCAGCGTGGTGAGATCGGCGTGAATAAATTCTGCGCCCATTTTCTGCAAAAGCGATCCCATGGCGGCATTCCGTCCCGTCGCCCTGACTTTGATGCCTTTATTTCGCAGAAACTCAACGGCATTTCTTCCAAGACCGCCGCTCGCACCGGTAACCAAAACCTTCATATACAGGCCAATGCCTTCATAAATAGAGAAAAATTGTTGTCAGCGTCGGGGTTCTGGCACCCCTCAGCAATAAGGGTGCCATTCTTTCGTGAAATTGTGCGGGTTGCAATGGGAAAGGGGGAAAGCTGTGTCTGAAAGCAGATTAAATGACCCTCTTTAGCGTCCGCAACGGTCTTTCTGCCGGGCAAGGCTGGCGATGCGTTTTGCCATACCACGAAAAATAAACTGATGAGCGGGCATCATACTGAACCAGTAAAGCAGGCCGCTGAACCCTGCCGGATGCCACCAGGCGCGCACATCCAGGCTGCGGCTTTCACCGTGGTCGGTAATCGTGAACGTTAAACGACCGAGCCCCGGCGCTTTCATGCCGAATAACAGCGCCAGTTCGCGCTGAGGTTTCAGGCCGATCACTTTCCAGCCATCAATTTTATCGCCAGGTTTCAGGAAATCACGATCCGGACGGCCGTATTTCACGCCGCCGCCGAGTAAATCGTCGATCCGTGCCCGCGTTTTCCACAAACCGTTGGCATAGAAATACCCTTCAGCGCCCCCAAGCTGCTGAATGACTTTCCATAATGCGGCTTTTGACGCCGACGTTTCCAACGTGAAACCCGCCTGTTTCGGATAATAACCGTAGCCTGGACGCCAGCGCGCACGGGCGTCAGGATCGTATCCCCAGTCCGGTGAATCCATGATCTGTTGCTGTTCTTTTTCCAGCGTACTGCGGATCGCCTCATCAATGGGGATCAGTGTTTGCGGGATCAGCTTTTGCAGTTTCTCACTGTCGGCCGGTAAATCGTGGTTCAGCCCCTGGATCAGCGCTTTTGCCAGTGACGTCGGCACGGAGGTGATCAGGCTGAGAAAATATACCGAAACAAAAGATGTTGGCAGGGGAACGGGGAGCAGCCAGCGGCGTTTACCGCTCATCGCGATAAAGCGTTTAAACAGCGTCTGATAGCTGATGTATTCCGGCCCCGCCGCCTCCAGAATCTGATTTTCAGTGGCGGGCAGTGTCACCAGCCCCTGTAAATAATTAAGCAGATTTTCCAGTGCAATGGGCGACGACTTTGAGCGAACCCAGCGCGGCGGCGTCAGCACCGGCAGGTTGTACACCATGTCACGCATCACTTCGAACGCGGCAGAACCGGCACCAATCACGATGCCGGTGCGCATTTCCGTCACCGGAATAGTACTCATGCGCAGCAAATCGCCGGTGAGTTTTCTCGCCTGCAAATGCGCTGAATGATTGCCTTCCGGCTGCATTGAGCCGAGATAAACAATGTGCTTAATGGAGGAATCTTTCAGTGCCAGCAGAGTGTGCTGCGCCGCCTGCCGTTCTTTTTCCAGTAAATCATCATCTTCTGCCATGGCGTGAACCAGATACACCAGCACGTCAGCGCCTTCAAAGGCGGCAGCCAACGTTTTACTCTGATAGACATCCGCGAAGCAGCAGCGGACGTTTGGCCATTTTTGCTGTTGCAGCCATTCGATACGGCGTGCGGCGGCCGTGACCTTGAAACCTTGCTGGCTCAGATGCGCCGTCAGATGTTGTCCGATATACCCGCTGGCACCGAGAACGACGATCCGGCCAGTGTGTGTCGTGATTGGCATTTCCATTTGCTCGGTCAGTGTAAGGGAGATAAAGCAGAAAGTACGGCGATACCCGCGCAGGCTATCGCCGTCAACCGGATTGTCAGGCGTGCTGATGCAGGAATTCCTGCCACAGCGCCACGACTTTTTGCAGATCTTCACGACTGATATTGATATGCGTCAGCACGCGTGTGACCGGCCCCGCACTGATGATCACACCGCGCTCCTGCATCCACGGCCCCATTTTGGCTGCCAGTTCTGCGCTTTGTTTAATGTACAGCACATTGGTTTGGGCACCGGGTTCAGCGATTTCTACGCCGATTTTGCGCAGTTCCTGTGCCAGCCACTGTGCATTGTCGTGGTCATCTTGCAGACGTGAAACGTTATTTTCCAGCGCGTAAATTGCTGCTGCGGCCAGAATACCGGACTGGCGCATACCGCCACCGGTCATTTTGCGCCAGCGGTTAGCACGCTGGATGTACTCTTTGCTGCCGACCAGAAGGGAACCAATCGGTGCGCCCAGACCTTTCGACAGGCAGATGGTCAGCGTGTCGCAATACTGAGTGATCTCACGTAATTCCACGTTCAGTGCCACTGCCGCATTCATGATACGCGCGCCATCAATGTGCAGTGCCAGCCCTTTTTCACGGGTGAAGGCGAACGCCTTTTGCAGATAATCCAGCGGAAGCACTTTGCCACTGTGGGTGTTTTCCAGGCTCAGCAGACGGGTCCGGGCAAAATGGATATCATCGGGCTTGATGGCTGCCGCGATCTTATCCAGCGGGATAGAACCGTCAGCATCCATGTCCAGCGGCTGAGGCTGGATACTGCCGAGCACCGCGGCTCCACCTGCTTCATACATATAATTGTGAGCTTTCTGGCCAACAATATATTCTTCGCCACGCTGGCAGTGCGTCAGCAACGCCACCAGATTGGCCTGCGTACCGGTTGGTAAAAACAGCGCCGCGTCTTTGCCACACAACTTTGCCGCCATGTCCTGTAAAGCATTTACCGTTGGGTCATCGCCGTAGACATCATCGCCGACTTCAGCGCGGGCCATGGCCTGACGCATAGCTTCACTGGGGCGGGTTACGGTATCACTGCGTAAGTCGATCAACGTGGCTTCCTTCTGGGTGAATGCCCCTTAAGGGGGCAGGTATGATTATTTAATCATGCACTATAGCCCTGTCGGGGTTATCGCAGCCAGTTGGTTTTTGCCAGTTCGACCACTTCGTCGCCCCGGCCGCTGATCACCGCGCGCAGCATGTACAGGCTGAAGCCTTTTGCCTGTTCGAATTTTATCTGCGGTGGCATCGCCAGTTCTTCAGTGGCGGTGATCACATCGATCAGCACCGGCCCCTCGTAGGCGAACGCATCCTGCAAGGCGGTGTCGATATCGGAGGATTTTTCAACCCGAATGCCTTTGATGCCTGCAGCTTCAGCGATAGCGGCGAAATCCGGGTTTTTCAGCTCGGTGCCATCCGTCAGATAACCGCCGGATTTCATTTCCATTGCGACAAAGCCCAGTACGCTGTTATTGAAAATAATGATTTTCACCGGCAGCTTTTGCTGCGCCAGCGTCAGGAAATCCCCCATCAGCATGGCAAATCCGCCGTCGCCGCACAGCGCCACAACCTGACGTGAGCGGTCAATGGCCTGCGCACCAATCGCCTGCGGCATGGCGTTGGCCATCGAGCCGTGATTGAACGAGCCGAGCAAACGGCGCTGGCCGTTCATTTGCAGATAACGACACGCCCAGACGGTCGGCGTGCCGACGTCGCAGGTGAAAATCGCATCGGCAGCGGCAAAGCGGCTAATCTGCTGCGCCAGATATTGCGGGTGGATCGGTTGCTTGTCGTTCGGCGTCGCCAGCCCGTCGAGATCTTTGCGCGCTTCCTCGTAATGCTTCAGCGCCTTGTCGAGGAACTTGCGTTCATTTTTTACCTGCAACTGCGGCAGAAGGGCGGTCAGGGTGGATTTTATGTCGCCGACCAGCGCCATATCCACATGGCAATGTGCACCGATGCTGCCCGGATTGATATCAATCTGAATGATTTTGGCATCGGTTGGATAAAACGCGCGATACGGGAATTGCGTGCCGAGCAGGATCAGCGTGTCGGCATTGAGCATGGCATGATAACCGGAAGAGAAGCCGATCAGCCCGGTCATACCGACGCTGTACGGGTTATCCCATTCGATATGTTCTTTGCCGCGAAGTGCATGCACCACCGGCGCTTTCAGGGTTTCAGCCAGTCTGATCACTTCATCGTGCGCACCCGCGCAGCCGCTGCCACACATCATCGTAATGTTGGTCGCGCCGTTCAGCAGTTCCGCCAGCTTTTCCAGTTCTGTAGGCTGTGGCGTGACTTTTGGCAGCACAGGCGTATACCAGCTGACTTTAGCATCTTCCGGCGCAGGCTTGAGCGCCACATCGCCCGGCAGCACAATCACTGATACGCCACGGTTGAGAATGGCTTTGCGCATGGCGATCGCCAGTACCTGAGGGAGTTGCTCGGGATTGCTGATCAGTTCGCAGTAATGGCTGCATTCACGGAATAATTCGGTCGGGTGGGTTTCCTGAAAGTAACCGCTGCCGATTTCACTCGACGGGATATGCGCGGCAATCGCGACAACCGGCACATGATTGCGATGGCAATCGAACAGGCCGTTGATCAGATGCAGGTTGCCCGGGCCACAAGAACCGGCGCACACCGCCAGTTCGCCGGTGATTTGTGCTTCGGCTCCGGCGGCGAATGCGGCCACTTCCTCATGGCGCGTACCCAGCCATTCGATGGTACCCATGCGGTTCAGGCTGTCGCTTAACCCGTTCAGGGAATCGCCGGTGACGCCCCAGATCCTTTTTACGCCTGCTGCCTCGAGAGTTTTCGCCAGGTATGCTGCTACGCTTTGTTTCATAGTCCCTCCGGTGCGCCCGTCATCCTTCGAGCTGCCTCTGCGTTGGCTGCTTTCGCGAACCCGGTCACATACTTATGTATGCTCCCGGCGATTCACTCAGTTGCCGCCTTGATCCAACTCGAATGATTTAGGGCTAATTTTCAAATAAGTGGATTAAGCATAGTCCACTGATTACATCCTTGAATGTTCAGCCTTAAACCATACAAAAATATGCGGAGGAGGGAGGTGAAGAATTGTAAATCTGCCCGCGCAGACTGTAAAAAGTCATGAGCGGGCAGTGAGTTACTGCGGGGGATCAGGCGAGGGTGACATCGCCCTGGAGCTGACAGCTACAGGCCAGTACATAACCCTGAGCGACCTCTTCGTCGGTCAGCGTCATGCGGCTGGTGGTCTGGTAATCACCGGAAAGTATCCGGGTTTTACAACTGCCGCAGACGCCTGCACGGCAGGCTGCGGTGACCGGCAAACTGTGCTGTTCCATGGCTGCCAGCAATGTCGTTCCCACCGGTACGCGGTAATTCTGTAACGGTGTCAGGCGGGTCAGCGTCAGTTGCTGGTCGGCAGACACTTCAGTTTGCTGTGCCTGAAACTGCTCTTTGACGATATTCTCTGCCACTGCGCCCAGTTGTTTCACCCATTCTCCGGCCAGTTGCATATAAGGCGCAGGGCCGCAAATCATTACCCGACGTTCACGGATATCCGGCACCTGACTTTGCAGTAGATCCTGGCTCAGGCGACCGGCGATTTGGCCGGGTTTTGCATCCTGTTCCACAAGAAGAGTCAGATTAAGCTGCGGATACGCTGCGGCCAGTTGCTGCCATTCTTCGGCAAAAATGATGTCCTGCGGGCTGCGCACGCTGTAAAACACCTGCACGCTTTGCGCCGGATGATGCGCCAGAATATCGCGCGTGATCGACATAACCGGCGTCACGCCACAGCCAGCCGCCAGCAGCAACAAAGGCTGTGGCGTATCGCAGGTGAATTCCCCCTGCGCATCGCTCAGCCAGAGATAATCACCGGCTTTAACCTGCTGCGTCAGCCATGGCGAACCTACGCCGTCCCCGATGCGGCGCACCGTCAGCTGAATAAAGCGACTATTGCCCGGTGTGGAAGACAGTGTATAGGCACGCTGTACGTCACCACGCTGGCCAATATTCACCAGAGCAAACTGGCCGGGACGGTACGAATACACATCGTGATTAATCAGCGACAGTGTGCGGACATCCGGCGTTTCCTGTGTGACGGAATACACCTGCATGCGGTTCTGGCACAACGCGGTCGGCTGATCGGGAAATAAAGGAAATTTCATGTCAGCTTACTCCGGCAGCATGGTTTTCAGATCCTGCTCAACCGAGGTGATTGCGCGCAGGCCAAATTTTTCATTCAGGATCGCCAGCAGGTTATCGGTGAGGAAGGCCGGTGCCGTCGGGCCGGTGGCGATATTTTTTACGCCGAGCGACAGCAGGGTCAGCAGGATCACGATCGCTTTCTGTTCAAACCACGACAGCACCAGACTCAGCGGTAAATCATTCACACCACAGCCTAATTTCTCGGCCAGATTCACGGCCAGAATAATGGCGGAATAGGCATCGTTACACTGGCCGACGTCCAGCAGACGAGGCAGGCCTTCAAGCGTACCGAAATCCAGTTTGTTGAAGCGGTATTTGCCGCAGGCCAGCGTCATGATCAGGCAGTCCTGCGGTACGCTAAGCGCCAGATCGGTGAAGTAGCTGCGTTCTCCGCGACTGCCGTCACACCCGCCGATCAGGAAGATGTGGCGCAGTTTTTTTGCGGCAACCAGATCGATGACGGTGTCTGCTGCGCTGAGTAAGGTCTGGCGGCCGAATCCGACGGTAATTTCCTGTTCAATCTCGCTGTAACGGAAGCCCGGAAGCTGCAATGCCTGCGCAATGACCGGCGCAAAATCTTCGCCTTCCAGATGCTGCACGCCCGGCCAGCCGACAATGCTGCGGGTCCAGATGCGGTCGCCATAATTGCCGACATTCGGGTCAATAATACAGTTCGAGGTCATGACGACAGGGCCGGGGAATTTGGCGAACTCCACCTGCTGATTTTGCCAGCCGCTGCCATAGTTACCGGCCAGATGCGGGAATTTTTTCAGTTCGGGATAACCGTGCGCCGGCAGCATTTCGCCGTGGGTGTAAATATTGATACCGGTGCCGACAGTTTGCTCGAGCAGCATCTGTAAATCTTTCAGGTCATGACCGGAAATCAGAATCGCTTTACCTGCCAGCGGACGGACATTGACCGCCGTCGGTTGCGGATGACCATAAGCGTCGGTTTCACCTTTGTCCAGAATGGCCATCACGCCAAAGTTCATTTTGCCGATTGCCATCGCGTTCGCGAGCAGCTCGCCCATGTCGGACGGTTGCGTGCCCAGCCACGCCATCAGGCGATGATATTCGGCGTAAATGGCGCTATCAGACTGGCCCAGAACATGCGCGTGCTCCATATACGCCGCTGCACCTTTCAGGCCATACAGGCACAGCATACGCAGGCCGTGAATGTCATCACCGATCTGCGCTTTGTCACCGTTGAGCGCAAATTGCTGTGCCTGCTGTTGCAGCTCGCTGAGATTATCGCTCACCAGTTCCAGTGCGGCCAGCGGATGGTTAATGGTGATTTCCGCATCCATCAGACGGCAGCGGGTAGCCAGCGATTCGCGATAAAGAACGGCTTCACGGGCATAACCGACGATACGCTCAGAATCGAAGTTTACGTTGGTCAGCGTGGAGAAAAAGGCGCGGGGTGCGAAGCTGTCGATCTCTTCATCAATGATGCCATACCCGCGTGCGGTCAGTGCCCAGGCAGATAAACCTTCTAACACCGCGACCAGTAAGTCTTGTAAATCAGAAGTTTCGGCTGTTTTGCCACACATACCTTGCGCATACGCGCAACCATTGCCCGCCGGGGTACGGACTGTTTGTTCACATTGCACACAAAACATAATGAGGTCCTTTTAAAGTTGCATTTGAAATGCTTGTTTTGATGCAAGCCTAGAGCTGGCTGAGACAGAAATGAAGGGATTTTTAAGACAAAGTGACGCGGAGTTGATTTACCGCAAGTTTTGCCGGGCGGTTCCCGCTGCGGGATGGCAGCGGGACGGGCAGGGATCAGGCAGAGAAAAAGGCCATTAAGACCGGGGCAATCAGGCTGAGGATAAAGCCGTGCACCACGGCCGGAGGCACCATATCCAGTCCGCCGCTGCGCTGTAACACCGGCAGGGTAAAGTCCATGGATGTCGCGCCGCACAGGCCGAGAGCCGTCGAACGGCTGCTGCGCACCAGTGTCGGAATCAGCATGATGGCGCAGAGTTCGCGGGCAAGATCGTTAAAGAAGGCCGCGCTGCCAATCACCGGTCCGAAAGAATCTGTCAGAACGATGCCTGAAAGTGAATACCAGCCATAACCGGAGGCGATGGCCAGCCCGGTTTTCAGCGGTAAACCCAGCAGCAGTGCGGCAAGTGCACCGCCAATCAGGGCGCTGAGGGCCACCACGATTGCTACCATCATGCCGCGACGGTTCAGGATAATCTGGCGCAGGGTCATGCTGCTGTTGCGCAGTTGCAGACCGACCAGCGCCAGCAGGAATAACAACGCGATTTCGCTGGCCTGCGACGCGAAGGTAAGCCAGTGCCATTGTGTCAGGCCCAGCGCAAAACCCCCGACCACCACGCCGCACAGTTTCAGTGATTCCAGTGCCATGTGAATGCGGGACGGCAATTTTTCCTGTTTATACTGCGTTTTCCAGGGCTTGCGGCGTTCCAGCAACCACAGCGCGGCGTAGTTCATCACGAAGATGCACAGGAAACAGACGGCGGCATATTTGAAAATCAGCAGCAAATTGGTGCTGAGATTGTCCAGGAAAGCCAGACTGATGCCCATAATGAACAGGATGACGTACACCATCCAGCTCAGTAACTGGTTGACAAGATGCAACAGGGCACGGTTTTTGAGCGGAATAAGGTAGCCGGCAATCAGCGGCAAAAGAATAATTAACAGCCCGGAGTACATGATGCAAAAGTCCCTGAAAAGTAAGATCCCATGAGTGGCGTGCAGCACATAAAATGCCGCCCGCCACGCTAACGAAAAGTTATCTGACTGTAAAGCAGCTTCGGCACGCAGAGATATCTCTGCGAGCTTGACCTGAACCGATTTTTAACGCCATGCTCAGGAAAGTTTTGAGCGCACAGGAGGCGTCTGATGTATCTGGAACGTGTTGATATTGTCGGTTTTCGCGGGATTAACCGCCTGTCTTTGACGCTGACGCAGCCCGCGCAACGTGGCGCATCGATTACCGGTTCTGCCCATCAGGGGCAGGCCGAATCCTTTCTGACCAACACCGTGTTAATCGGCGAGAACGCCTGGGGGAAATCCAGCCTGCTCGATGCGTTAACTCTGCTGCTTTCCCCCGAATCTAAATTGTACTGCTTTAAAGAGGAGGATTTCTATTTCCCGGCAGGCGAAGAGGAGGCCAAATCACAGTACCTGCACGTGGTGTTTACATTTTGCGAGAACCAGGCCGGTCATCATATGTCGCCGCGCTTTAATCCGCTCTCACCGCTTTGGGTGAAATGTGCCGATAAGCTGAACCGTATCTATTATCGTCTTGAAGGAGAGCTGGACGACGATGGCAGCGTGATGACGCTGCGCAGTTTTCTGTCGTCCAACGGTCAGCCTTTAAATCTGACGACGATTGACCCGCTTGCGCAGGCGTTGATCCGCCTGAACCCGGTATTACGCTTACGCGATGCGCGCTTTATTCGCCGTCTGCGCAGCGAAACACTGGCGCCGCGGCTGGCAGTCAATAATGAAGAGCTGGCAAAACAGCTTGATGAACTGACGCGCGAATTGGTTCACAGCCCGCAGACGCTGAAAAACAGTGAACTGCGCAGTGGCCTGTCGGCGATGCGACAGTTGCTGGAACACTATTTTGCCGAGCAGGGGACGTCCAGCAGCGCACCCTGGCAGCAAAAGCGTCATGGCCGGGCGGAGAGCCGCCGCGCATGGCGTTCGCTGGATAACATCAATCGCATGATTGCCGAACCCAACAGCCGCAGTATGCGGGTGATGCTGCTTGGCATGTTCTCGACATTGTTACAGGCGAAAGGCTCGGTGGTGCTGCATCCGGATGCCCGGCCACTGTTACTCATTGAAGACCCCGAAACCCGTTTGCATCCGATCATGCTATCGGTGGCCTGGGGATTACTGGATCAGTTGCCGTTGCAGCGTATCACCACCACCAACTCCGGCGATTTGTTGTCGCTGGTGCCCGTTGAGCAAATATGCAGACTGGTGCGTGAGTCCGGCCGCGTCGCGGCTTACGCCATCGGTCCTGAAGGGCTGAGTATGGAAGACAGCCGCCGCATCGCTTTCCATATCCGTTTTAACCGTCCCTCGTCTTTATTCGCCCGCTGCTGGCTGCTGGTGGAAGGCGAGACCGAAGTCTGGTTGCTGAACCAGCTGGCGCGTCAGTGTGGTTATCATTTTGAATCGGAAGGGATAAAGGTTATTGAGTTTGCACAATGTGGCCTGAAGCCTCTGCTGCGTTTTGCGCGGCAAATGGGCATCGAATGGCATGCGCTGGTCGACGGTGACGAAGCCGGTCGCAAATATGCTGCAACAGTGATTGCGAACGTGGAAAACCACAACGATACGCTGCGATATCGCCTGACGGCGTTGCCGTCGCAGGATATCGAACACTTCCTGTATCGCGAGGGTTTCGAAGACGTTTACCGCAAGAATGCGACGATACCGGACAATGTGCCGATGTCGCCGAGAAGAATTATCGATAAAGCCATTCACCGCAGTTCGAAGCCAGATCTGGCGATTGATGTGGCACTTGCGGCCTCGTTGCGGGGAACCTCGTCTATTCCTCCGCTGCTGCGGCAAATGTTTTCCCGCGTGGCATGGCTGGCACGCGGCAGGGCGGATTAAGCGGCGTGGCTGTTTTCGGTTATCACGGGGTTGCCATGTCCGCTGGAAAAAGTGTGACGGATCTGCGTTTCCAGATCGTCTAACAGCTGGTAACGGCGACGGTATTCCGAGCGTCGTTTACTGGCGATTTCTTCCAGCGGGCGATGGGCAATCTGTGAAGGTAAATGGAAATAACCGTCATCGCCCGGTTTAGCATCCAGCGTTTCCCAAAAACTGTCGTAATCGGCAAACACCATGCCTTTGCGTTTTTTGTAGCGCGGGTTTTCATAAATATGGGTGTGATTTCCCACCGCCACGATTTGCTGCATGCCGGTGACGTCCGCGAGTGTGGTCAGCGCTTCAATCACCAGACGTTTAGGGAATAAACCGTGGCAGGCTTTGGTCGCTGTTTGTATTTCCAGATGATCCACGTGCGCGCGTGGCCCCTGTAACGCGCCGATAAACAGCGTAGGACGCCCCTGATATTCAATAAACGAAAACGTCACGATCGCAATCGGTTCACCCTGCGGAGTATTAAATGTCAGGGTGGCTTCGCCTTCTTTATCGAGACGGCTGATGGCATTAAAGGCGACAAAAAAATGTTGCCCCTCTTTGCCTGTCAGCGTGGCGATCGCCATCGGCTTTTTATTCAGATAACCGTGATTAATCGCGTCGGGCAGGCAATGACCAATCATATCGTAGTGATCAGTGATGCGTTTCATCGCCTGTTGCGGCGTGATATTTGCCGACTGATACGCCCGGTGCAGCTTACAAGGCAGGCTGGGCATGGCGGTCAGGATTTCGTCGCGCTGCGGATGCTGTGCCAGATAATCAAGCATCCCAAACGTTCTGCGCGGGTGCGCCAGCGTGCGGAAGAGGAATTTGAGGCGATAGCGTGGTAATTCCCATGATGGCCCCGGCGTTATCTGACGGGTGAGCAATGCCTTCATTAACTGAAGGCCGGTAAGTGGCGCCTTTTCTACAGAAGGGTAGCTGAAAGTAGTCATGGAAATACCTGTTGTCGTGAGCCAGAGTTTTGTGGTGGCTATTTCATCAGGCCAAGAATAAACAGGTATACAACGGTGGGAATTATGGAGAAATTGCATGTAATTTGTTGAGATGATGTTTAGATTTACATCCTCATATGATGTGTCTTAGCAATTTGTGTCTAAAAAATGTACTTTTTTTCACGCTCAGGACTTGAAGCCGGAAGCATTCTCCCCCATAAATAAAAATGCCAGTCAGTAAGTGACCGGCATTTGCAGTTGAAGCGTTATCTGATGCGTGATGCTGAACCGGTCAGGCGACCACTTCACTTTCCACTGGAATAATGAGACTGGCATGATTCCCCTTTGGGCCTTCATGAACGTCGAAATTGACCTGCTGGCCGGCTTTCAGAGTCCGGTAACCCTCCATCTGGATTGTGGAGTAGTGAGCGAAGATGTCTTCACCGCCATTTTGCGGGCAAATGAAGCCAAAGCCTTTAGCATTATTGAACCATTTAACAGTACCCGTCTGCATGCTTCTACATCCCTCTCATGACTAGTCTGGTAGTAAATAGATAAAGCCAGTTGAGTGAGCCCGAAGGCCGGAACACGGCGGATAAGCGTCTGTTCAGGCCGGTTTAAACTCCGTTCAGCTCACGAATTTACACTCTAGTGGAATAGAGTTAGACGTCAAGGAAACGGCATTTGTCGCGGGGGAGCAGATAACCAAAGTTTGAAGCAGGTAACGCTATTGACATATTTTGTTAAGTTTTGCCCGGCGTTGTCTGACGTACGTAGACATTTTGTGCAGCGGCAAGGTGAGGCCAGAGATGGTAAAATACGGTAATAACAGCGCGAGGCTCTGCAGAAAGTCTTCCCGTTTGTGTATTTGGCTTCCAATACGATCTTCACAGGTGATGAACAGGCAATGGGTAATAATCAAGACTGGCTAAATTTTGAACATTTGGCGGCGGATAAGCAAAAGGATGAGGTAAAACCGCCATCTATGTATAAAGTTATATTAAACAACGACGATTACACTCCAATGGAATTTGTGATTGACGTTCTGCAAAAGTTCTTTTCTTATGATATTGAACGTGCAACGCAACTGATGCTCCAGGTGCACTACAGAGGTAAAGCGATATGCGGCGTTTATACTGCCGAAGTCGCGGAAACCAAGGTCGCACACGTAAATGAGTACGCCAAGGAGAATGAGCATCCGTTGCTGTGTACGCTGGAAAAAGCCTGATTAAGGCAATCTATTTGGGAGGTGCCTATGCTCAATCAAGAACTTGAACTCAGTCTCAACATGGCTTTCGCAAGAGCCCGTGAGCACCGGCATGAGTTTATGACCGTGGAGCACCTGTTGCTGGCGTTGCTCAGCAACCCTGCTGCCCGTGAAGCGCTCGAAGCTTGTACAGTTGATTTAGTGGCCCTGCGCCAGGAACTGGAAGCCTTCATCGAGCAAACCACACCCACCTTACCTGCCAGTGAAGAGGAACGTGACACCCAGCCTACGCTGAGTTTCCAGCGCGTTCTGCAACGTGCGGTATTCCACGTGCAATCTTCTGGCCGCAGTGAAGTGTCCGGCGCCAACGTTCTGGTCGCGATTTTCAGCGAACAGGAATCTCAGGCTGCCTACTTACTGCGTAAACATGATGTCAGCCGCCTTGATGTGGTGAACTTTATCTCGCACGGCACCCGTAAAGATGAATCGGGTAGCCAGGCGCAAAACAATGCGGAAAACCCAGTTAACGAAGAACAGTCGGCGGGGGAAGATCGTATGGAGAACTTCACCACTAATCTTAACCAGTTAGCGCGCGTAGGTGGTATCGATCCGCTGATTGGCCGTGACAAAGAACTGGAGCGCGCCATTCAGGTGCTCTGCCGTCGCCGTAAAAACAACCCGCTGCTGGTGGGCGAATCCGGCGTAGGTAAAACGGCCATTGCCGAAGGGTTGGCATGGCGAATCGAGCAGGGCGATGTGCCGGAAGTGATGGCAGAATGCACCCTGTATTCTCTGGATATTGGTTCGTTGCTGGCGGGTACCAAATACCGCGGTGATTTCGAGAAACGTTTCAAATCTCTGCTGAAACAGCTGGAGCAGGATAAAAACAGCATTCTGTTTATTGATGAAATCCACACGATTATCGGTGCCGGTGCGGCGTCAGGTGGTCAGGTGGACGCGGCAAACCTCATCAAACCGTTGCTGTCGAGCGGCAAAATCCGCGTGATCGGTTCGACTACCTATCAGGAATTCAGCAATATCTTTGAGAAAGATCGCGCTCTGGCACGGCGTTTCCAGAAAATTGATATTACTGAGCCAAGCGTTGAAGAAACCGTCCAGATTATTAACGGCCTGAAAACCAAGTACGAAGCGCATCACGATGTGCGCTACACCGCAAAAGCGGTGCGTGCGGCGGTCGAGCTGTCGGTCAAATACATTAATGACCGTCATCTGCCGGACAAAGCCATCGACGTGATTGACGAAGCGGGCGCACGTAGCCGGTTAATGCCGGTCAGCAAACGCAAGAAAACCGTGAATGTCAGCGATATCGAAAGTGTCGTAGCGCGTATTGCCCGCATTCCGGAAAAAACTGTGTCTGCGACAGACCGTGATGTCCTGAAAAGTCTGGGCGACCGCCTGAAAATGCTGGTCTTCGGACAAGATCCGGCCATTGAAGCACTGACCGAAGCGATCAAGATGAGCCGCGCCGGTCTGGGTCAGGATCACAAGCCTGTCGGTTCGTTCCTGTTCGCCGGTCCAACCGGGGTGGGGAAAACCGAAGTGACGGTTCAGTTGGCGAAAGCGATGGATATCGAACTGCTGCGTTTTGATATGTCGGAATACATGGAACGTCATACGGTCAGCCGTCTGATCGGTGCGCCTCCGGGATATGTCGGTTTTGATCAGGGCGGTTTGCTGACGGATGCGGTGATTAAACATCCGCACGCCGTCGTGCTGCTTGATGAAATAGAGAAGGCGCATCCGGATGTCTTCAACCTGCTGCTGCAGGTAATGGACAACGGTACGCTCACCGATAACAACGGTCGCAAAGCAGATTTCCGTAACGTGATTTTGGTGATGACCACTAACGCCGGTGTGCGTGAAACGGAACGTAAATCGATTGGTCTGGTGCATCAGGATAACAGCCCTGATGCGATGGAAGAGATCAAACGGACCTTTACGCCGGAATTCCGTAACCGTCTGGACAACGTTATCTGGTTCAACCATCTGTCTACGGAAGTTATCCAGCAGGTTGTCGACAAGTTTATCGTCGAACTGCAGGCGCAGCTGGATGCGAAAGGCGTTTCTCTGGAAGTCAGCGACGAGGCTCGCGACTGGCTGACAGTGAAAGGCTATGACCGTGCGATGGGTGCGCGTCCGATGACCCGTACCGTTCAGGAAAACCTGAAAAAACCACTCGCTAACGAGCTGCTGTTTGGTTCACTGGTGGATGGCGGTTCCGTCTCTGTGGCACTGGATAAGGCGGCTGACAAGCTCACTTATCACTTTATGAGTGCGCAGAAGAAAAAACCGGAAGGTGCGGTGCATTAATTTTTCATAAAGCATGAAAAAACAAAAGGCGATGTGAAAACATCGCCTTTTTTCTTTCTGAAATTCTTTATTTAATTGCAGTAATTAGTGAGGGATTTCAGAAAGGATAATGGAACAAAACGCCGGATTGCGGATACCACAAAACGCCCTTGCAACAGCAGGAAGGGCGAAAAGGGTATCCTCAGGTATCGCCGGAAAATCAGCGATGAGTGAGCCGCTTATTAACGGCTACGGAAGACAATGCGGCCTTTGCTCAGGTCGTACGGGGTCAGCTCTACAGTGACTTTGTCGCCCGTCAGGATGCGGATGTAGTTCTTACGCATTTTACCGGAGATGTGAGCGGTAACTACGTGTCCGTTTTCTAATTCTACACGGAACATAGTGTTTGGCAGCGTATCAAGTACGGTGCCTTGCATTTCAATGTTGTCTTCTTTGGCCATCGAATCCTCTAGGTCTAACTACCATAGTTTTTAACCGGCAAGATAATGCCGAAAAACCCACATTATGTAAAGAAGTATGGTCCATGACCGCACCTATTCCCTATCCTTCGGGAACACCGGCAGGTCTTCATCATGTGGGGATAAGTCTTGTGGCAACCAGCAATCCGGTGCTAACGCGCGTTGCGAAAGTGCGGATAACTGCTGCAAAAATTGGCGGCGGGGGATCTCTCTCGCACCCAGCGACGCAGTGTGAGGGTTGAGCACCTGACAGTCAATCAGTTCTCCTCCATTGCGGGAAAAATGTTGGCAAAAAAGCATAAGCGCGCACTTAGAGGCATTCTCCCGCCGGCTGAACATCGACTCACCGCAAAATAATCCGCCGACAGAAACGCCGTACAAACCGCCAACCAGTTCATCACCTTCCCAGACTTCAACCGAGTGCGCGCGTCCGGCTTCATGCAATTCCTGATAACCACGCTGCACCAGCGGCCCGATCCAGGTGCCATCTTCACGCTGCATGGCGCACGCATGGATCACCTGCTCAAATTGCTGGTTGAGGGTGAAACGAAACGGCATCTTGCGCATAAAACGTTTCAGACTGCGGCTGGCGTGGCGTTCTCCCGGGACCAAAATTGCGCGGGGGTCAGGTGACCACCAGAGGATCATTTCCCCCGGCTCGAACCAGGGGAAAATGCCATGCTGGTACGCGGAAAGCAGGCGGGGAGCGGTAAGATCGCCCCCGATAGCCAGCAGGCCATTCGGCTCCTGCAATGCGGTTTCAGGTTCCGGGAAATTCAATGAATTGGCCTCAAGCTTAACTAACCGCATAGATCTCCTTATCCGGCGGACACGTCCGCCGTAAAACCACAAACAACCCCGTCAGGCGCGGGCAAGGAACCTTGCATAACGACTTTGTGCCGCGGTTAACGTCTGGTGATCGCCTTGTTCCACAATCTGCCCCTCTTCCATAACACATATCCTGTCGAGGGCTTCCAGACCGTGCAAACGGTGCGTCACTAAGAGTAGCGTCTTATTCTGACAATGCTTGTGCAGCAGTGCCAAAATGTGTTGTTCCGTTTCTGCATCCAGCCCTTCCGTGGGTTCATCCAGCAACCACAGTGGCGCGTCATGTAACAAAGCTCGCGCCAGCCCGATACGACGCTGTTCGCCGCCGGAAAGCTGACGTCCGCCTTCACCGAGCCAGGCATTCAGGCCTTCGTTTTCCAGCAGGACATGTAAATCAACTTGTTTCAGAGCATCGGCGATTTGTTCGTCGGTGCTCTGCGGCGATGCCATGCGCAGGTTTTCGCGCAGCGTGGTGTTAAAGACGTGCGCACGCTGGCTGACGACGGTGATCATTTTGCGCAGTGTCGCTTCATCATAATCAGCAACCGGATGACCGTTGATTTCCAACGTACCGTTGCTGATATCCCAGGCGCGAGTCAGCAGTTGCAGCAGGGTGGATTTGCCACAACCGGTCTGACCAAGCAGGGCGATGTGCTCACCGGCACGGACATCCAGATTGATATTTTTCAGCACCGGCAAGGGTTGCCCCGGATAGCTGAAAGTCACATTTTTCAGCGACAGACTAACCCGTTCAC
The DNA here is from genome assembly GCF_019969905.1 of Rahnella sp. GSA61A. Lineage (NCBI taxonomy): Bacteria > Pseudomonadati > Pseudomonadota > Gammaproteobacteria > Enterobacterales > Yersiniaceae > Rahnella > Rahnella sp. GSA61A. The sequence goes on from NZ_JAHXYO010000026.1 coordinate 51,431, forward strand.
CGGCCAGCGGGCCCTGAGACGGGAAGGTCACATCTGCGGGCTGGTCGATGATCTGGCTGACGCGCTGAGCTGAGGCGATAACCTGCCCGAGATGCTGGAATGCGGCGGCTACAGGTCCCAGCGCTTCGAATGCCGCCAGCGGGGTGAAGACAAACAGTGCGATCAGTGCGCCCGGTTGCGGGAACTGGTTGATACCACCGGCAGCCAGCCATAGCATCAGTGTGACGGTCAGACCGGCCGCCGCGATCACCATTGCCTGAGACAGGCCCGTGAGTTTTGCCTGCTGCTGCTGGCGCAACATCCAACGCTGTTCGATATCATTGAGTTGCTGGCGGAACCGCGACTGAGCGCCGAAAACCACCAGTTCAGACTGCCCCTGTAACCACGATGTCAGTTGCATCCGGTAGTTACTGCGCAGCGCCGTCAGTTCACGTCCGGCAGGTTTTCCCGCGCGGTAGAAAATCACCGGCAGGAGCAGCATCAGCACCAGCATAATCGCGCCCAGCGTCAGCGCCAGTTTCACGTCGAGGAAGCTCAGGCCGAAGGTCACCAGAATGATCACCACCAGCGCACTCACCAGCGGAGAAATGACCCGCAGATATAAGTGATCGAGCGTATCGACATCGGCGACCAGGCGGTTAAGCAGGTCAGCCTGACGGAAATGTGCAATTCCCCCTGGTGACAGCGGCAGAATTTTTGTGAATGTAAACACCCGCAAATGCGCCAGCACACGGAAGGTCGCGTCGTGGCTGACCAGACGTTCAGCATAGCGGCCTGCGGTACGAAATATCGCAGCACCGCGCACACCGGCTGCGGGCAGCATATAGTTGAAGCTGTATAAACCGGCGACACCGGCCACTGCCGAGGCTGCCAGGAACCAGCCAGAGAGCGTCAGCAGCCCGATGCTCGCCAGTAAGGTGACGATGGCCAGAATGACACCCAGTGACAGACGGAACCCGTGGCGGCGGTACAGGGCGAGATAAGGCAGAAGGGTTTTCATCATTAAAGCTCCTTATTCCGCCGGGAAAGCAGACTGGCGAATAAACCGTTCTGAGTCACCAGTTGCGCGAAGGTGCCACGCTCAGCGATCAGGCCTTTCTCCATCACCCAGATTTCGTCGTAGTCACGGGTATCTTCCAGTTGATGCGTTACAAGCAGTGAAGTCTGCGCTTTTGAGGCTTCGCTCAGCGCGCTCATTACACGTTTTTCGCTGTGCGCATCCAGGCTGGCGGTCGGCTCATCGAGAAGTAACAAACTGCATGGTGAGAGCAGGGCGCGGGCAACGGCGACGCGTTGCGCCTGTCCGATAGATAACCGCGCAGCACTGTCACCCAGTTCAGTTTCCAGCCCCAGCGGTAACAAGGGTAGAAATTCATTCACATACGCACGTTCAATGGCGGACTGAAGCTGTTCGTCACTGACCTCCGGCTGATTAAGCAGAATGTTGGCGCGCAGGGTAAGTTCGGGCAGATACGGGTTCTGGCCCACCCAGCTCAGCTGTTTACGCCATTCGTCACTACGCAATGATTTCAGTTCAATACCGCTGGCAATAAGGGAACCCTGGTAAGGCAGGAAGCCCAGCAGGGCGTTGAGCAGGGAGCTTTTCCCCGCGCCGCTCAGGCCGACAATCGCGATACGTTGTCCGGTCTGAATGCTAAACGTTAACGGACCGGCCAGCGTTTTGCCTTGCGGTGACTGAATAATGACGTCGCGGGCTGCCAGTGCCACTGTCTGCCCGGCTGGCCAGGGTTGCTCGCCGTCACCCATATCGGCACTTTCTGCGCTCAGAAACGTGACTAAACTTTCTGCTGCGCCGATGGCTTGCGCTTTGGCGTGGTAAAACGCGCCCAGATCACGCAGAGGCTGGAAAAACTCAGGGGCAAGTATCAGTACCAGAAAGCCAGCGAACAGGGTCACAGGCGTGCCGTAACTGCCAAAATTGAGTTCACCGAGATAGGAGAAGCCGAAGTAAACCGCGACAACGGCGATAGAAATAGAGGCGAAGAATTCGAGTACAGCGGAAGATAAAAAGGCCAGACGCAGAACGTCCATCGTGCGGGCGCGGAAGTTTTCAGTTGAACGCTTAATCTGGTCGATTTCCGCTGTGCCGCGATGGAAAAGGCGAAGCGTATCAAGACCGCGCAGGCTGTCGAGAAAATTCCCACTCAGACGCGCCAGCGCGACAAAGTTACGACGGTTCGCATCAGCGGCCCCCATACCGACCAGTGCCATAAACAGCGGGATCAGCGGCGCTGTCACCAGCAAAATAAGCCCGGCGGCCCAGTTAATCGGGAAAATACTGACCAGGATGAGGAGGGGAATAATACCTGCGAGAGCGATCTGCGGCAGATAACGGGAATAGTAATCCTGCATATCTTCGATTTGTTCAAGAATAATGCTGGCCCAACTGCCCGCCGGTTTTCCCTGGATCCAGGCAGGTCCCAGCTTCTCGAGACGATCCAGCACCAGCTTGCGCATTTCCTGACGGATAACACGTCCGCAAATAAAGCCCACCTGTTCACGCAGCCAGGTGACTACAGCGCGCAGAACAAACGTCAGCGCCATTAACAGGAAACTTTGCAGCAGGGCATCACGCGGTGTGTGGTCAATGATCAGGCTGTGCAGTAATCCGGCCATCAGCCAGGCTTGCGCGAGGATCAGCAAACCGGAAAGTAAACCCAGCATCATAGACAGACGGATCCAGCCTTTGGCGCGTGAGCTTTGTTGTTTTAACCAGCGGATAAGTTCTTGTTGTCGTGTTTTATTCATCAGGCATCAGTCTGTGCAGCAATCCGGATGGGAGGGCGCTCATGTTACATGCTTGGCTCAACACTGAAAACAATAAGGCGGCAATTAAGCCGCCTTATTCGTTACTCTTTGTATGGACTCTTGGTCCGATAACTAGCCGCAGGCGTAATTATAAATCCGGGGCTTGAGATAAACCGTCCAGATAGCGTTCTGCATCCAGTGCGGCCATACAACCGGTTCCGGCAGAAGTGATCGCCTGACGGTAGATATGATCCATAACATCGCCCGCTGCGAAGACGCCCGGAATACTGGTCTGGGTGGCGTTGCCATGAGAGCCGGACTGCACTTTGATGTAGCCATCTTTCAGTTCCAGCTGGCCTTCAAAAATGCCGGTATTCGGGCTGTGACCGATAGCAATGAACACGCCCGCCACATCCACTTGCGATTTCTCATCAGTGCGCACGTCGAGCAGGCTCGCGCCTGTCACACCCATCTGATCGCCGACCACTTCATTCAGGGTCTTATGGGTATGCAGAACGATATTGCCGCTGGCCACTTTGTCGTTCAGACGATCCACCAGAATTTTTTCCGCTCGGAAGTTGTCACGACGGTGAATCAGATGCACTTCAGAGGCAATATTGGCCAGATAAAGAGCTTCTTCAACAGCGGTGTTGCCACCGCCGACAACCGCGACTTTCTGGTTGCGATAGAAGAAGCCATCACAGGTTGCGCAGGCTGACACGCCGCGACCTTTAAAAGCTTCTTCAGAAGGCAGACCGATATAACGTGCTGAAGCGCCGGTTGCGATGATCAGCGCGTCACAGGTGTATTCACCGCTGTCACCAGTCAGGCGGAACGGACGGTTCTGCAAATCGACTTTGTTGATGTGGTCGAAAATGATCTCAGTATTAAATTTGGTGGCATGCTCATGCATACGTTCCATTAAGCCCGGACCGGTCAGACCCTCCGGATCGCCTGGCCAGTTTTCCACTTCGGTAGTGGTGGTCAGCTGACCGCCTTTTTCCACACCGGTAATTAATACCGGATTGAGGTTTGCACGCGCAGCATAAACCGCTGCGGTATAACCCGCCGGACCGGAACCCAAGATCAATAACTTACTGTGTTTAACCGTACTCATGCGTAATTCATCTCCGCGATGGCGACAAGCGATAAACCGATTGTAGGGAAAACGGCGCAGTAAAAAAAGTAAACTCAGATGTTGTTAACGATTTGTCTGATAGTTTTTACTGCGTAACCCGCGTAAAAAGGATTTCGCCAATATTGATGAGGCAGATAACTGTTTGATGGATAGGATGAAAAACCAGCATTCCGGCGACCGATCGTTGTGAACGTTGTTCATCAGAACGCGTTAATTTAGCCACAATTCAGGATTGTTTGTAGGGATTTGGCCGAAATAATGGGTGAGATGCGTTGTTATTGTTCATAGATAAAAGACAGCTAAAAAGGGGGCGTCCGCTTTTCAATCTGGCACGTTCTTCTGATTTTGCTTCTTTTACTTTGACAATCCGCTGTGCATTTGCGAAAACATCAGGGGAAGAAGAAATTAACTGCCTGTCTGTGACTTGAATTTATGCAATTGGCTGCTACGGACCCGTCCTGGTATTGCTTTTTGGTTTTTATGTTGCAGCAGGGTTTAGTGAATCAGGTTGGTGGTTTTCAATCTATTAATTTCACAAGGTTATTTCTTTTGAGTATCCGTTTTATGGCCGTGTTCCTTTTGACAGGGGATCAACGCGGCTTTTGGATGCGTAAACCTTAATCATCGGGTCTTCGCTTGGGACAACCCTTAGACATTGAAGTTGGCTGGGGTATGGCAGGTGCAGGGAAGGACAGCAGAGAGACAATAATAATGGTAGACAACAAAAAACGTCCGGGAAAAGATCTCGACCGTATTGACCGTAACATCCTCAACGAATTGCAAAAGGATGGCCGGATTTCAAACGTCGAGCTTTCCAAACGTGTGGGATTATCTCCAACTCCATGTCTGGAGCGCGTTCGTCGTCTTGAACGTCAGGGCTTCATCAATGGTTATACTGCATTGCTCAACCCGCATTATCTGGACGCATCGTTGCTGGTATTTGTTGAGATTACCCTCAATCGCGGCGCCCCGGATGTGTTTGAACAGTTCAATGCGGCAGTACAAAAACTCGAAGATATTCAGGAGTGTCATCTGGTTTCAGGGGACTTCGACTACCTGTTGAAAACCCGCGTACCTGATATGTCTGCTTACCGTAAGCTGTTAGGTGAGACTTTACTTCGTCTGCCAGGTGTTAACGACACCCGCACCTACGTGGTGATGGAAGAAGTGAAACAGACAAATCGCCTGGTCATTAAGACCCGGTAATTGTTCTGGTGCAAAACCTTGTCATTTTAGCTACACTCCTGTGTATCTATACAGCTATGGCGCCGGGGAGTCTCGGCGCTGTTGCTTTTTCTCAGTTCACAGGAACCTGGAGAGCCTTTCTTGAGCCAGGAATATACAGAAGATAAAGAAGTTACCCTGAAAAAACTGAGCAATGGCCGCCGTCTTCTGGAGGCTTTGCTGGTTGTGGTAGCGATTTTTGCTGCTTATTTAATGGCGGCATTGGTGAGTTTTAACCCCTCTGATCCAAGCTGGTCTCAGACAGCCTGGCATGGGCCAATTCATAACTGGGGCGGTGGTGTAGGTGCATGGATGGCCGACACGCTGTTCTTCATCTTTGGCGTATTTGGTTACGCTATTCCACCTATTATTCTGTGTCTCTGCTGGGCGGCTTTCCGTCAGCGGGATAAACAGGATTTCGTCGATTATTTTGCCCTTTCGCTGCGCCTTATTGGCACGCTGGCGCTCATTGTCACGTCTTGTGGTCTTGCTGCCGTCAATGTTGATGACCTGTATTACTTCGCTTCCGGCGGTGTAATCGGCAGTTTGCTCAGTACCGCAATGACACCTTACTTTAATAATGTGGGGGCGACTCTGGTGCTGTTATGCGTCTGGGCTGCGGGCCTGACCTTATTTACCGGCTGGTCCTGGTTGACGATCGCCGAAAAGATCGGTGGTGCCGTGCTGGGTGTAACGAATATCGTGACCAACCGGTCCCGTCGTGACGATGATTATGATTACGACGAGGAGGACGCTCCGCTACTGGAAGACGATGACGCAAAACCGGCTGCTAAAGTCGCGCCGGCCGTCGCTGCTGCAGCGGCTCCTGCAACTGCCGCCGCTTCCGAAGCTGATGAAGATGACGTGCTGTTCTCTGCGCCTTCGGTGAATGAACCTGTGGCGCAGGCCTCTTCTGAGGCTACCGCACCTGCTGCGAGCGCGGCTGTTGCTGAACCGGTACAGGCAGCGGATCCTTATGCTGCTGAGCCGCCGGTTGCTAATATTTCACCGCAGCCAGCACCGGCAACGGCCATTCCGCCGTTATACAATTTCGAGATCCCGGAAGAAACACCAGTTCCGCGCCATCCGCAGCCCGTTCAGCAATCGCCTTCACCAGCGCCAGTTGAGCGCAGAGAGGAAGATGGTCCGAGTCTGGGCAACTGGCAAACTGCCGTGGAGCATTCCCGTTCTCCGTTTGATTTCAGTTCAGCAGTGCCTGATGCCGCTCAGGCGGCCAGCGTGGCGGCCACAGCAGCACTGGCGACCGGCCTTGCACAGGCAGGGCAGTCCACGGCATCTTCCGCTGGTAACACCTTTATGCCAGCCTTCAGTGCTGTGAGCGATGAAAATCCACAGGTGAAAAAAGGCTTTGGCCCTGAGTTGCCGCGTCCTAATCCGGTGCGTATACCTACACGCCGTGAGCTGGCCTCGTATGGCATCAAGCTGCCTTCTCAGCGTATGGCAGAACAGCAGGAACAGGCACAGTCTGCGACGCATAGCGATCCACAGATCCAGGCAGACGTAGAAGCGCTACAGGAAGCAGCATTGCAGCAGGCGTTTGCCGCTCAGCAACAAGAGCGCTATGGCGATGCGGTCACTGAAAATGAACCTGATGAAGAAACTGCCTTGCAGGAAGCCGAATTGCGCAATGCGTTTGCTGCGCGTGAGCAGGCCCGCTATCAGCAGGATGTCGAACCGCTAAGCGGCGTGGTACAGCATCACCATTCACAAAATCAGCAGACTGAATTACCGGCTGTTGCTGATGATTTTGCCGCTGCGGCCATGAAACTCAGCCAGCATGATGCATTCAGCTTCTCACCAATGGCTGACCTGGTGGACGATACGCCTTCTGAACCGCTGTTTACATTGCCGGCACAAGTGGAAGAAGAACCGCAGGCTGCAACGTTTGCACAACAACCTTATCAGCGCGCTACGTCTTCTGAGCCCGTACAGCATGCGCAGGAATATGAGGCTCCACGACAGTCTTCGCCATCGGCGCAGCCTGATATGGATAGCCTGATCCATCCGTTCCTTATGCGTAATGAACAGCCGCTGGTGAAACCGACCACACCGCTGCCATCACTGGATTTGCTGACCTCACCGCCGGCTGAAGCTGAGCCTGTGGATGAGTTCGCGCTGGAACAGATGGGAAATTTGATCGAAGCGCGTCTGAATGATTACCGCATTAAAGCCGATGTCGTGGGGAAATTGCCGGGGCCGGTGATTACCCGTTTCGAACTGGATCTGGCGCCGGGCGTGAAAGCTGCACGTATTTCTAACCTTTCGCGTGACCTTGCCCGTTCATTGTCTGCGGTTGCGGTGCGTGTTGTGGAAGTGATCCCGGGCAAACCGTATGTCGGCCTGGAATTACCAAACAAGAAGCGCCAGACGGTATATCTGCGCGAAGTGCTGGACTGTGCGAAATTTAAAGAAAGTACGTCGCCGCTGACAATTGTGCTGGGTAAAGATATTTCAGGTGAGCCGGTTATCGCCGATCTGGCGAAAATGCCTCACTTGCTGGTGGCCGGTACGACCGGTTCCGGTAAGTCCGTCGGCGTTAACGCCATGATCCTGAGTATGCTGTACAAGTCTAAACCTGAAGATGTGCGCTTCATTATGATCGACCCGAAAATGCTCGAATTGTCGGTGTATGAAGGTATTCCACATCTGCTGACCGAAGTCGTTACTGACATGAAAGATGCAGCCAATGCGCTGCGCTGGTGTGTCGGTGAAATGGAACGTCGCTATAAACTGATGTCGGCGCTGGGTGTGCGTAACCTTGCCGGTTACAATGAACGTGTTCTGGAAGCGGAGGCGATGGGACGTCCCATTCCTGATCCGTTCTGGAAGCCGGGCGATGGCATGGCTGCTGAGCCGCCGTATCTGCAGAAAGAACCGTTTATCGTGGTGCTGGTCGATGAGTTTGCCGACCTGATGATGACCGTCGGTAAAAAAGTTGAAGAGCTGATTGCGCGCCTGGCCCAGAAAGCCCGTGCGGCAGGTATTCACCTGGTTCTGGCGACCCAGCGTCCTTCTGTCGATGTTATTACCGGTCTGATTAAAGCCAACATTCCGACCCGTATTGCCTTTACAGTTTCGAGTAAAATTGACTCCCGCACCATTCTGGATCAGGGCGGCGCAGAATCACTGCTGGGGATGGGGGACATGCTGTATATGGCACCAAACTCCTCGATTCCGGTGCGTGTTCACGGTGCTTTTGTCCGCGATCAGGAAGTGCATGCGGTGGTTCAGGACTGGAAAGCGCGCGGTCGTCCAAAATACATCGAAAGCATTGTTTCCGGTGGTGAAGATGGTGAGGGTGGCGGTTTAGGGCTGGACGGTGATGAAGAGCTCGATGCGCTGTTTGATCAGGCGGTTGCGTTCGTAGTCGATAAACGCCGTGCGTCGATTTCGGGTGTTCAGCGTCAGTTCCGTATCGGTTACAACCGTGCGGCGCGCATTGTTGAGCAAATGGAAGCGCAGGGCATTGTCAGTACGCCGGGTCATAACGGTAACCGCGAAGTGTTGGCACCACCGTCACACGAGTAAACCCAGCCGGTTTGCCTGCATTTGTTAAGAAGGGTCGCGAATGCGACCCTTGTGCAAAGATGCGTAAAACTATTGTTTTTCAGATGAATGAGCTACCGCCGGGGCGCTGCCTCGGATAGAGTTCGCACCATACGTCTTTTGCCTGTGTAAAAGGCATCGTCTGAAGTTTATGGATTTCTGAGGTAAGTATAAGAATGAAAAAATTGTTAATGGTAGGGTGTTTACTGACCGCATTTACCTCTGCTTCCGTTTTAGCGGATGCCAGCAGTGATCTCAAATCTCGTCTGGGTAAGCTCAATACTTTCCATGCCAGCTTCACGCAGACGGTAACCAGCGATGATGGTGCAGCCGTTCAGCAGGGCGAAGGTCAGTTGTGGGTGAAACGTCCAAACCTGTTTAACTGGCATATGACTACGCCGGATGAGAGCATTTTAGTTTCCGACGGTAAAACCCTATGGTTCTATAACCCGTTCGTTGAACAAGTCACGGCAACCTGGCTTAAAAATGCCACCGGCAACACGCCGTTCATGCTGATCACGCGTAATGATAGCAGTGACTGGGCAAAATATAACGTGAAACAGAAAGGCGATGACTTTGAATTAACGCCGAAAGCTGCGACCGGTAATCTGAAACAATTTGCGATCAATGTGACCCCTTCAGGCACTATCAAAAGCTTCACTGCCGTTGAACAGGACGGGCAGAAAAGTGCTTATACCCTGAAAGGTGAGCAAAATGCGTCTGTTGATGATGCCAAGTTTAAATTTACTCCGCCGCAGGGTGTGACGGTGGACGACCAGCGTCAGTGAGGTTAGTTTGAGTAATCTGTCACTCGATTTTTCCCAAAATGAATTCCAGCCACTGGCCGCCAGAATGCGGCCAGTCACTCTTGCAGAATATATTGGACAGCAGCATCTGTTAGCGCCGGGCAAACCTCTGCCGCGGGCCATTGAAGCAGGGCAATTGCATTCGATGATTTTGTGGGGGCCGCCGGGTACCGGGAAAACGACGCTGGCAGAACTGATTGGCCGGTATGCAAACGCCGATGTTGAGCGTATATCTGCGGTCACATCCGGTGTTAAAGATATTCGGGAAGCGATTGAGCGAGCCCGGCAGAATCGCGATGCCGGGCGTCGTACCATTTTGTTCGTTGATGAAGTCCATCGCTTTAACAAAAGTCAGCAGGACGCTTTCCTGCCGCACATTGAAGATGGCACCATTACATTTATTGGTGCGACCACCGAAAACCCTTCTTTCGAACTCAATTCCGCATTGCTGTCTCGCGCTCGTGTGTATTTACTTAAATCACTGACGGCTGAAGATATCGAGAAAGTGATTGATCAGGCACTGAGTAATTCTGAGCGCGGTTACGCCAATGAGAAAATCCGTGTTCCGCCGGAAACCCGCCGGATGCTTTCGGAGCTGGTGAATGGCGACGCGCGCCGGGCGCTGAACAGTATTGAAATGATGGCCGATATGGCGGAAATCGACGCCAATGGTTACAGGACACTCACGCCGGAATTACTCACTGAGATTGCCGGTGAACGCAGTGCGCGCTTCGACAATAAAGGCGATCGTTTTTACGATTTAATCTCTGCATTGCATAAATCAGTGCGGGGTTCTTCGCCTGATGCGGCGCTTTACTGGTATGCCCGAATCATCACCGCCGGTGGTGATCCGTTGTATGTCGCCCGACGTTTGTTGGCGATTGCTTCAGAAGATGTCGGGAATGCCGATCCACGGGGCATGCAGGTGGCGCTCGCTGCCTGGGATTGTTTTACCCGTGTTGGCCCGGCTGAAGGTGAGCGTGCGATTGCCCAGGCGATTGTGTATCTGGCCTGTGCACCGAAAAGTAATGCTGTATACACCGCATTCAAATCTGCCATGCGTGATGCACGCGAAATGGCAGATTTTGATGTGCCGGAACATTTGCGTAATGCGCCTACCAAACTGATGAAAGAAATGGGGCTTGGTGCTGAGTATCGTTATGCGCATGACGAACCGAATGCATATGCGGCGGGAGAGGATTATTTCCCGCCTGAAATGGCCCGTACGCAGTATTATTACCCGACATCACGCGGGCTTGAAGGCAAGATCGGCGAAAAGTTGGCATGGCTTGCCGAACAAGATCAAAATAGCCCGACAAAACGCTACCGCTAATTTTATCGTTGCGGTAAGGTTACCGTGATAACTCTTTGACACGCTGCCATTTCAGACAGCGTGCATCATCAAATTAACATTCAATAACGACACGTACAGGATTAGCATGCTGGATCCCAATCTGCTGCGTAATGAGCTAGACGCAGTTGCAGAAAAACTCGCTCGCAGAGGTTTTAAACTCGATGTGGAAACGCTGCGTTCTCAGGAAGAACGCCGCAAAGTCTTGCAGGTAGAAACGGAAACTCTACAGGCTGAACGTAACTCCCGATCGAAATCTATCGGTCAGGCAAAAGCCCGTGGCGAAGACATCGAACCCCTGCGTCTGGAAGTGAATACGCTGGGTGAGAAGCTGGATGCAGCGAAAGCTGAACTGGATGCATTGCAAAATGACATCCGCGATATCGCTTCTGCTATTCCAAACATGCCTGATGACTCCGTGCCTGCCGGTAAAGATGAGAACGATAACCAGGAAGTGAGCCGCTGGGGCACGCCGCGTCAGTACGATTTCACCGTGCGCGATCACGTATCGCTGGGCGAAATGGCTGGCGGCCTGGATTTTGCCGCTGCTGTTAAACTAACGGGTGCGCGTTTTGTCGTGATGAAAGGGCAAATCGCCCGTATGCATCGCGCACTGTCGCAGTTCATGCTCGATCTGCACACAGAGCAACACGGTTATCTGGAAACCTATGTTCCCTATCTGGTCAATCAGGAAACGTTGTACGGTACCGGTCAGTTGCCTAAGTTTGGCGAAGACCTGTTCCATACCAAACCCCTGGATGAAGAGGCGGGCAGCAGTAACTATGCGCTGATCCCGACGGCGGAAGTGCCGCTGACCAACCTGACCCGTGATGAAATTCTTGAAGAAGAATCTCTGCCACTGAAGATGACAGCGCATACGCCATGTTTCCGTTCAGAAGCCGGTTCGTATGGTCGTGACACCCGTGGTCTGATCCGCATGCACCAGTTCGACAAAGTTGAGATGGTGCAAATCGTTCGTCCTGAAGATTCAATGGACGCACTGGAAGAACTGACCGGCCATGCAGAAAAGGTGCTTCAGCTGCTGAATTTGCCATACCGCAAAGTTTTGTTGTGTACCGGCGATATGGGCTTTGGCTCTTGCAAAACCTACGATCTGGAAGTTTGGTTGCCAGCGCAGGATACATACCGTGAAATCTCCTCATGCTCCAACATGGGTGATTTCCAGGCCCGTCGTATGCAGGCGCGTTGCCGCAACAAAACCGATAAAAAACCACGTCTGGTTCATACCCTGAATGGTTCTGGTTTGGCTGTAGGCCGTACACTGGTCGCCGTGCTGGAAAACTACCAACAAGCTGATGGCCGTATCGAAGTGCCGGAAGTATTACGTCCGTACATGGGCGGTTTAGAATATATCGGTTAATCCCGTTATATCTGCACTAACATAGCGAAAAGCGCCTTAGGGCGCTTTTTTTTATGCATGAAATCATGCGTTACGTTACGAATTCCGTATTTCTTTCTCTTCAACCCCGCCTTTTTTGATAGCAGACAAGGTTTCGTACCCCCTAATAAGTAGTATCCATGCTGTTTGAGTGGGTATTGCCTCATTACCGGAGCGAAAAATGTCGGAAATCAAATCAGAAATCACCACGCTAAAAAGTGGTATCAGCCGCCGGACACTGATCAAAACATCAACGCTGGCAGGGCTGGCCGTTGCTGCGGATGGCGTATCCCTTCCTTTTAGCCGTAAAGCACTGGCCCAGGGAGTGGGTGAGGCGAAGCATTTAGTCTCCGAAGATAAAGTGGTGTGGGGCGCCTGTTCAGTCAACTGCGGTAGCCGTTGTGCGTTACGTTTGCATGTACGTGATGATGAGGTGTACTGGGTCGAAACAGACAATACCGGGCAGGATATTTACGGTGATCATCAGGTGCGCGCCTGCCTGCGCGGGCGTTCTATCCGCCGCCGCATGAATCATCCGGAGCGCCTGAATTATCCGATGAAGCGCGTCGGCAAGCGCGGTGAAGGTAAGTTTAAACGCATTAGCTGGGAAGAGGCGTTCGATGAAATTGCCAATAACCTGAAGCGTATTGTCGCGAAATACGGCAATGAAGCGGTATATATCAATTACACGTCCGGCATTGTAGGCGGCAACATCACCCGTTCTTCTCCTTACGCTTCGCTGGTTGCCCGCCTGATGAACTGCTATGGCGGTTTTCTCAGTCATTACGGCACTTACAGTACCGCGCAAATCGCCTGCGCCATGCCATACACGTATGGCAGTAACGAGGGCAACAGTACGTCAGATATTGAAAACAGCAAGCTGGTCGTCCTGTTCGGTAACAATCCGGCTGAAACGCGCATGAGTGGCGGCGGCATCACCTATTACCTCGAACAGGCACGCCAGCGTTCCAATGCCCGTATGATCGTGATCGACCCGCGTTATACGGATACTGCTGCAGGTCGGGAAGACGAGTGGATCCCTATTCGTCCGGGGACGGATGCCGCACTGGTGGCTGGCCTTGCGCATGTGCTGATCACTGAGAACATGGTCGACCAACCCTTCCTTGATTCGTATTGTGTGGGCTACGACGAAAAAACCCTGCCTGCGGACGCAACGGCCAACAGTCATTACAAAGCCTATATTCTCGGCCTGGGCGAAGATGCGACGGCAAAGACACCTGAATGGGCGTCCCGCATTACCGGTATTCCGGCCAATCGTATTGTCAAACTGGCCCGCGAAATCGGTCAGGCAAAACCCGCCTATATCTCTCAGGGCTGGGGTCCACAGCGTCAGGCCAACGGTGAACTGACGTCCCGAGCCATCGCTATGTTGCCGATTTTAACCGGCAATGTTGGCATTAATGGCGGCAATAGTGGCGCACGTGAATCCACTTATACCATCACCATTGAACGCATGCCCGTGCTGGAAAATCCGGTCAAAACACAGATTTCCTGTTTTAGCTGGACTGATGCCATTGCCCGTGGCCCGCAGATGACTGCCACGAAAGATGGCGTGCGCGGCAAAGACAAACTGGATGTGCCGATCAAATTCATCTGGAACTATGCCGGTAATACCATCACCAACCAGCATTCCGACATCAATAAAACCCACGATATTCTGCAGGATGACACGCAGTGCGAGATGATCGTCGTGCTGGAAAACTTCATGACCTCCTCGGCGAAGTACGCCGACATCCTGCTGCCTGACCTTATGACCGTCGAGCAGGAAGATATTATTCCAAATGACTACGCCGGAAATATGGGGTATCTGATTTTCATCCAGCCCGCAACGTCCGCTAAGTTCGAACGTAAAGGCATCTACGAGATGATGAGCGAAGTCGCGCGTCGTCTTGGCCCGGATGTTTATAACAAGTTCACCGAAGGCCGTACCCAGCGGGAGTGGTTGCAATATCTGTATGCCAAAATGCTGGCGAAAGACCCGGCATTGCCTGCTTATGAAGAACTACGGCTAATGGGGATATATAAGCGTAAGGATCCTGCCGGGCATTTTGTGGCTTATAAAAAATTCCGTCAGGATCCCCAGGCCAATCCGCTGAAAACACCTTCCGGTAAAATCGAAATTTACTCCTCTGCTCTGGCGAAAATTGCCGGCGAATGGGAGCTGAAAAAAGATGAAACCATTAGTCCGCTGCCGGTATATGCCTCAACCTTTGAAGGCTGGGACGATCCGAAACGTAGCCAGTTTCCGTTGCAGATGTTCGGCTTCCACTACAAAGCCCGCACCCATTCCACATACGGCAATATCGATGTTTTGCAGGCGTCCTGCCGGCAGGAAGTCTGGATTAACCCGATCGATGCCAAAACCCGTGGCATTGAAAACGGTGACAAAGTGAAAGTCTTTAATGACCGCGGTGAAGTGCGTGTAGCGGCAAAAGTCACCCCGCGCATCATACCCGGCGTTGTGGCTATGGGGCAGGGCGCATGGCATCAGGCCAATATGGGTGGTGACCGTATTGACCATGGTGCCTGTATGAACACGCTGACAACCCAACGCCCCTCACCGTTAGCGAAGGGTAATCCTCAGCATACAAATTTGATTCAAATAGAAAAAGTCTAAAGAAGCCACGAGCCACGAGCCAGGGCCCGATGACAGGGTTGTTAAATTTTCGTCCTTCAGATAAGGGCGTTACGGAGTAAGCAATGTCAGATTCAAACAGTAATAAAACCGATTCAGGCGGTGGGATCAGCCGCCGTGACCTGGTTAAGGGAACCACACTCGCCGGTATAGCAGCCGCAGTTGTCGGCATATCGTTGCCGTTCAAATCAATACGTGCGGAAAAGCTACAGGCCCCGGCCAAATCTACAGATGAGAAAATCGTCTGGAGTGCCTGTACTGTTAACTGCGGCAGCCGCTGTCCGTTGCGAATGCACGTCGTTGATAACGAGATCCGCTATGTCGAGACCGACAATACCGGTAATGACAATTATGAAGGACTGCATCAGGTTCGTGCCTGTCTGCGCGGGCGCTCAATGCGTCGTCGTGTTTATAACCCGGACCGTCTGAAGTATCCGATGAAACGCGTGGGCAAACGTGGTGAAGGGAAATTCAAGCCTATCAGCTGGGACGAAGCCTTTGACACCCTGGCGGGCAGCCTTAAAGACATTATTCATCGCTATGGCAATGAAGCGATTTATCTGAATTACGGCACAGGTACGCTGGGTGGCACGATGACGCGTTCATGGCCGCCAGGCAAGACACTGATCGCTCGTCTGATGAACTGCTGCGGTGGTTATCTGAATCATTATGGCGACTACAGTTCAGCGCAAATTGCAGCGGGTCTTAATTATACCTATGGCGGCTGGGCGGACGGCAACAGCCCGTCTGATATCGAAAACAGCAAACTGGTGGTGCTGTTCGGCAATAACCCGGGTGAAACCCGTATGAGCGGTGGCGGGGTGACATATTACCTCGAACAGGCTCGCCAGCGTTCGAACGCCCGTATGATCATTGTGGATCCGCGCTATACCGATACCGGTGCCGGACGCGAAGACGAATGGGTGCCGATCCGTCCGGGTACTGATGGCGCGCTGGCAGCGGCGCTGGCGCACGTCATGATCACTGAAAATCTGGTTGATCAGCCATTCCTCGATAAGTATTGCGTCGGGTATGACGAAAAGACCTTACCGGCGGGTGTGCCTGAGAATGCGCATTACAAGGCTTATATTCTCGGCAAAGGGCCAGACGGTGTAGCGAAAACGCCTGAATGGGCGGCAAAAATCACGGGCATCTCCGTGGATAAAATCGTCAAGCTGGGACGTGAAATCGGACAGGCAAAACCAGCATTTATCACGCAGGGTTGGGGCCCGCAGCGTCACGCTAACGGAGAAATTGCAACCCGTGCAATTGCGATGCTGGCGATCCTTACTGGCAACGTGGGCGTTAACGGTGGCAATTCCGGTGCCCGCGAAGGTTCCTACGAGATCCCGTTTGTACGTATGCCGACGCTGGAAAATCCGGTTCAGACCAGTATTTCTATGTTCCTGTGGACGGATGCGATTGTGCGTGGCCCGCAGATGACCGCCATGAAAGATGGCGTGCGCGGCAAGGATAAACTTGATGTGCCCATTAAGTTTATCTGGAACTACGCTGGTAACTGTTTGATCAATCAGCATTCAGATATTAACCGCACCCATGACATTCTGCAGGATGACAAACAGTGTGAAATGATTGTGGTGATTGATAACCACATGACCTCGTCAGCAAAATACGCAGATATTATCCTGCCAGACTGCACGGCCTCTGAGCAGATGGATTTCTGTCTCGATGCCTCGTGCGGCAACATGGATTATGTGATTTTTGCCGATCAGGCGATTACGCCACGTTTCCAGTGCAAGAACATCTATGAAATGACCAGCGAGCTTTCCCGCCGCATGGGGGTAGAGCAGCAGTTCACCGAAGGCCGTACGCAGGAAGAATGGTTGCGTCATCTGTATCAGCAGTCACGTGAAGCGCTGCCAGAACTGCCAGATTTCGAGACCTTCCGCAAACAGGGCATATTCAAAAAACGTGACCCCGACCAGCATCATGTGGCTTACAAAGCATTCCGTGAAAATCCTGCGGCCAATCCGCTGAGTACGCCGTCCGGTAAAATCGAAATTTACTCTGCTGAACTGGCCAAGATTGCGGCTGAATGGGAACTCTCTAAAGAGGACGTTATTGATCCATTACCGGTGTATGCCGCCGGTTTCGAAAACTATGACGACCCGCTGGCCAGTAAATATCCGTTACAGATGACGGGTTTCCACTACAAAGCGCGTACCCACTCCACTTACGGCAATGTTGATGTACTGAAAGCAGCCTGTCGCCAGGAAATGTGGATCAATCCGATGGATGCCGCACAGCGTGGTATCACCAACGGCGACATGATCCGCATCTTTAACGATCGCGGGGAAGTGCATATAGCCGCCAAAGTGACACCGCGCATGATGCCGGGCGTTGTCGCACTTGGCGAAGGTGCCTGGTATTCCCCTGACAGCAAAAAAATCGACCGTGCGGGCAGCATTAATGTACTGACTTCTCAAAGACCTTCACCGCTGGCGAAAGGTAACCCCTCTCATACCAACCTTGTGCAAGTGGCTAAGGTTTAACGGAGTAAATCATGACAACTCAATATGGTTTTTATATTGACTCAAGCCGCTGCACAGGGTGCAAAACCTGTGAACTGGCATGCAAGGACTTCAAAAATTTAACCCCGGACGTGAGTTTCCGCCGTATCTATGAATATGCTGGCGGCGACTGGCAAAAAGACGGAGATGGCTGGCATCAGAATGTCTTCGCCTATTATTTGTCAATTTCCTGTAACCATTGTGCGGATCCCGCCTGCACCAAGGTCTGTCCGAGTGGCGCGATGCATAAGCGTGAAGACGGTTTTGTGGTCGTAAACGAAGATATCTGTATTGGCTGTCGTTATTGCCATATGGCGTGTCCGTATGGCGCGCCGCAATACAATGAAGCCAAAGGTCACATGACCAAATGTGACGGATGCTACGAACGCATTGCTGAAGGTAAAAAACCGATTTGTGTTGAATCCTGCCCGCTGCGTGCGTTGGATATGGCGCCAATCGAAGAACTGCGTGCGAAATACGGTGAACTGGCTGAAGTGGCACCGTTGCCGGCTTCACATTTCACTCACCCAAATATCGTCATTAAACCCAATGCGAATTGCCGTCCTGTAGGCGATACCACGGGTTATCTGGCTAACCCGAAGGAGGTTTGAGATGGGAAACGGATGGCATGAATGGCCTTTGATGGTCTTTACGGTTCTGGGGCAATGTGTCGTTGGCGCATTTATTGTGCTTGCCATTGCGTTGCTGACTCAGCGCAGTAGGGAAGAATACCGCCAGATCCATCTCTCGATGTTCTTTTTGTGGGTGTTGATGGCGATCGCTTTCATCGCCTCGGTTCTGCATCTGGGGTCACCGCTGCGGGCATTCAATTCGCTTAACCGGCTGGGCGCGTCGCCGCTGAGCAACGAAATTGGCAGCGGCTCGCTCTTCTTTGCGCTGGGCGGGATTTACTGGCTGCTGGCGATGATCAACAAGATGCCACGCGTGCTCGCTAAAATCTGGTTAATCGTGACCATGCTGGCAGGTGTTGGATTCGTCTTCGCGATGTGTCGTGTGTATGCAATCAATACTGTGCCAACCTGGGACAATGCGTATACCGCGTTTCATTTTGGCCTGACGGTACTGATTGGCGGACCGGTTCTGGGCTACCTGCTGCTGCGTGGTGCTAATATTAATGGTTGTGCGCTACGTCTGCTGCCGGTCATCAGCTTTGTGTCACTGGTCGTGAGTATGGCTGTTGTTGTTATGCAAAGCGCCAGTCTGGCAGGCATCAGCAGTTCCGTTCAGTCTGCGTCAGCGCTTATCCCACAATACGGTGTGTTGTCGGTGTGGCGGCTGGTGCTGGTTGTTCTTGGACTGGGCTGCTGGTTCTGTCCGCTTATACTGCGTAAACGACCTGCACTGGCCTCAATGATACTGGCCTTTGTGCTGGTGTTTGCCGGAGAACTGATTGGTCGGGCGATTTTCTACGGTCTGCATATGACAGTGGGAATGGCAGTGGGCGGCTAATTTCAGGTAGTCAGGTTTATCAGGAGGCACGTCGCCAGTAAGGATGTGCCTCTGCAAAATGAGTTAATTATGTCAGCAGAATCAATTAGTTTAACCGGTAAAGTATTAGGCGCGATGCTGTTTTATCCGCCGAGCTCTCCTGAAGTTAGCATCTTAATTACGTTACTTGAAAGCAGCGTCTGGACCGAGTCATGGCCATGTGCGAGTGACGAGGCTAAAACTCAGGCGGGAGAAACATTCAGCCAGATTACGGCCGCGTCTGAAAGTCTGGATGACGCGTATCAGCGTCTTTTTATCGGCCCTTATTCGTTACCCGCGCCACCTTGGGGCTCGGTGTATCTGGACAAAGAATCAGTGCTGTTTGGCGATTCAACGCTGGCATTGCGCCAGTGGATGCGTGAAAACGGTATTGAACCCCATCTGGAGCAGGCAGAGCCGGAAGATCACATCGGTTTGCTGCTGATGATGTCTGCATGGTTAGCCGAGAATTCACCTTCTTTGCTGGATGAATTTCTGACAGAGCATTTATTGCCGTGGGCCGGACGCTATTTCGAATTACTCCGTCAGAAAGCAGAACACCCGTTTTATCTCGGAGTGGCCGTACTGGCAGAATCCACACTACAGGGCTGGAAACAACAACGTAGTCTGGAAGCGCCCGTCGTGGATCTGTATTTCTGATGAGCGATTCCCGCGACGCCAGATACTATCGTGCCTGGATGAGCAGCAGAACGGTCAGCCGCCGTGGGTTATTCCGCGGCTTGCTGTCACCGGGCAAACAGGCAATTGAACAGGCGGCACAGCCTTCTGCGAACTTGCTGGCGCGCGTGATTGCCCGTCCGCCTCAGGCCATTGCCGAACCGGTGTTTCAGCAACAATGTGATGGATGCGGACGTTGCGCACAGGCGTGCCCGGTCGGCATTATAAGCATCCAGGGAGGAAAGGCTTCGCTGGCTATCGATTATGCTGAATGTGACTTTTGCGGTGCTTGTACGCAGGCTTGCGAAAGAGAGGCGCTGGATCAGTGTGTGCCAATGGATACTGGTTTGCGTCCGGTTATTTTGTCCCAGTGTCTGGGACGGTTGGATGACTTGTGCCGAATGTGCGAAATTGCCTGTCCGCGCACGGCAATATTTTTTAATCAACAGAATCAACCTTCTGTTGATGACGCAAAATGTAATGGCTGCGGGAAATGCAAACTTGTTTGTTATCATGGTGATATTAACCTGTCTTTAAAGTGTCATTCATCTTAATCATTAAGCTTGATTAGTGTTTTCAATCATTCTTCTCCACTTTGTGCTCAGGTCAATTTTTGCCAGATTGACTTTTAAACCGCCGGTGGCATGATGCGCGCAATTTCTTCCTCTTTGTGGTCATCACCGCCCTATGTCCGCCTATTCCCGTCCTGTTTCTCTGCTCCTGTGCGGACTTCTGTTGTTGACGATTTCTATCGCCGTTTTAAACACGTTGGTCCCTTTGTGGCTCAGCCATGAGCAACTTCCAACCTGGCAGGTCGGACTCGTCAGTTCGTCTTATTTTACCGGTAATCTGCTGGGTACTTTGCTTGCGGGCGGACTGATTAAACGTGTTGGTTTTAACCGCAGTTACTACCTTTCCTGCATCCTGTTTGCTGTCGCGACCGCAGGTCTGGCACTTTCAATAAGTTTTTGGAGTTGGGTGACGGCGCGATTCGTTGCAGGCATCGGCTGCGCATTGATCTGGGTAGTGGTGGAAAGTGCGTTGCTACGCAGCGGAACCGTCAGAAACCGCGGCCAGTTACTGGCAGCGTATATGATCATGTATTACATCGGCACGGTGGTTGGGCAGCTTTTGGTAGGTACGGTGCCGACGGCAATTTTAAGTGTACTGCCGTGGGTGACAGCGCTGATTGTCATTGCAATGCTGCCATTGTTGTTAACGCATATTGAGAATCAGGAAAGCGGGCAGCCGCGTCATGCGGTAATGCCGATGTTCAGACGCCGTAATGCACGGCTGGGAATTAACGGCTGTATTATTTCCGGCATCGTTTTGGGATCTTTATACGGCCTGATGCCTTTGTTCCTGACGCATCAGGGAATGAGCGATGCAGATGTAGGTTACTGGATGGCATTGCTGGTCAGCGCCGGGATTATCGGGCAATGGCCGGTAGGGCGTTTGGCTGACCGTTATGGCCGTCTGATGGTTCTGCGCATTCAGATCTTCGCCGTTATCCTTGGCTGCATTGCGATGCTCAGTGGTTATGCGATGGCTCCGACGCTGTTCATTCTGGGTTGTGCTGGTTTCACGCTGTATCCGGTCGCCATGTCCTGGGCTTGCGAAAAAGTCAACGCAGAGGAACTGGTGGCGATGAACCAGGCATTACTGATGAGTTACACCATCGGCAGCCTCGCCGGGCCGACAATGACCGCGATGCTAATGCAGAGTTATTCCGATCGTCTGTTGTTCGTGATGATTGCAGTGGTCTCGCTGGTGTATCTGGTGATGCTGATGCGCAAAGCGGATCATACGCATAATCCTGTAGCGACTGCCTAATCCTTTTCATAATTAAAGCTGCAATCCCAATGATTTTGGGTATGTTCTGAGCCATAAAGCAAAAAAGACGCCATTTGGCGTAATGCCGATCGTTTAAGGATCAGTTGACCGATCCGGTGGCTCGTGTAAAAAGGGTTCATGCTCATCATGGACCCTTTTTAAATGGAACTTTCACAAGCTCTCGGTATTATCAATCTTACTGCCCCC
>NZ_JAHXYO010000027.1:0-71308 GCF_019969905.1 Rahnella sp. GSA61A
TGCCTTATCAGCTGAGTTTTAGCGGTGCAGTGTCGGAGATATTACGGTTGTTAATCGGGCTGCCGTGGGCATCAGCGGGAGCCATCCCGGGTCATCTGAAGCATTTTTACAGCAACGCAGCGATGCTCAAACTGCCCTCGAGACGTGAGCGTGAATATGTCAGGGAAGTGAGAGAAAAAAGGTCGAAATATCCCTTAAAAAACAATGCCGGTCACCTTAAGTGACCGGCATTACCCGTCAGGGGCTGTTTTGGTTTTATCTACACTAATGAAGGACTGTTTTTCAACTGCGCAGCATCCGATTCCATCAGTACCATCCCGCTGAGATCCGGCAGGGTCTGATGATTCAGATAATCCCGGAACGACATGCGCGGGGCGTTATTTTCCCAGGCCGATTGCAGCGTGCCCAGCAGGTCAGTGGTTTTCGACGTGATTTCCGGCGTGGTGATGTCGGATTCCAGTGCGCCTTTCACATATTTCTGAATATGTGTTGAGTTGCTGGCGGACTGAGCCACTGAGGCACTCATCAGCGCACCTTTGTGATATTGCACGGACGTCGTGCTTTCTGCCTTGTCATCAATCTGATAGTAAAGGTAATTCTGCGAGTTGCGGTCGCTGGTCAGATTCAGTTTCAGCCCCGGTGTCAGCGATGCATGATAACTGGCGGCCAGATGTGACTGTTGCTTCTGCGTGATATTGCGGTCCTGCGTACCCGTGCCGGTGATCGTGCTGGTTTGAGAAACCTGATAAGAGAACGTATCGGTTTCATCCGGGCGCATCGGATTGGTGGAATCGACCGGTGTCTGCGAGACTGACGCCGTGAAATCCGCCAGCCCGGTCATCATGTTTTTATCGGTTTTGGTCAGCGAGAAATAAACCGGCTCAGCCCCCCCGCTTTTATAAGTCGTCGCGGTTTCGCCATAATTGCTGTTCAGCGCCGTAAAGGCATCTTTGAACATGTTCATCAGCGATTCGTCACCATTGCCACGATTACCCGCGCTGCTGATTTGTTTCAGATAACTGTTCAGCGCCTGCTTCTGCTGGCTTTCTGTGCCCAGCAGTGCGCGCTTACTCATGTCGACGCTGATATCCACCGTGCCAGCAACACCGGTCGATTTCACTGAGCGGGTATTCGCATCAGCATGAAAATCCAGCGTCTGGGTATTGGTGGTGCCCAGCGTGGCGTGTAAGTCCACCGACGACAGCACCGAGGTATCAAACTTCGTCAGGCCACTCAGATCGAGCTTCGGCGGTTGCGCCGTCAGGCCATCAATCGCTTTCTGAAAACCTTCCGCAAGACCGGCCAGCGCTTTGCGATCGGCATCGCTGAGCGTGCCTTTGCTGACATTCACCTGCACGCCGAGTCCGTCATCATCACTGCCCAGCGTGATATCCACCAGTGCGCCGCTGGCAGTTTTAATGCTCAGGTTTATCTGGTTATCAGCTTTGGTATGAAGTTGGGTTTGGGCGGCAACATTGGCCGCTGAACGGGTCGACTGAGCGGAAGTCTGCTTCATCACCGATTGCGAATAACTGCTGCTGTCGGTAGTGAAACGCTCAAGCAGCGCCGCACCGAGTCCGGTAAAACGCGCCGCATTGCCGGAATGGCTGAAGTTCGATGCAAGCTTTGAAGACATCAGATCACTGGAAGAACGTTCCCAGACCAGTGCCGGTTTGGTGATGTTGTAGACCGGCGAAGCGGTGTCCGCCTGGCCGATCATTACCGTGGTGGATTGCGCCGTCGAAGCCTGCTGCTGGCTGGCTGCAGTAGTGACTGCCGTCAGTGATTTTGTTGACGTAACCAGCGTGTTGAGCGCCTGATTACCTGTCGCAGAGATAACTGTCATCCCGATGAGTCCCTATGTTTTTGCGCCATAGCGCCAGTGGATACCTTGATCCTTCTGATGCTATTTTCGGCAAAAACACAGGAAGCTTTAAGGATATGTAAAAGTTGTTTCTTACGCCCCCGACGTTATTCCAGCGGACCGCCCAGAATGGTTTCGCACATGCCGGAAAGAATGCGTTCGCCGGTTTCGCTTTTCAGATCCTCATACCATTGTTCGGTCACGGCCATTTCTTTGCCGTGGGTGACATCGCAGCGTTTACGCGCCTTCAGCACCAGATCCTTCACGCGATATGCCCGTTTTTCCTGATAACGCAGCAATGCATCTTCAATGCCTAATGAATTGGTTTGCAGCATATTTGCCAGCACCACTGCATCTTCCATCGCCGCGCAACCGCCCTGCCCGATATCCGGCGTGGTGCTGTGGCCGGAATCACCGAGCAGCGCAATCCGTCCTTTGACCAGTTGCATAAAGGGTTCGATGTCGTGGATTTCAACGCGGTTGGTGGTTTCAGGATTGATCTGGCTGATCAGCTTCTGTACCGGTTCCGCCCAGCCCGCAAAGTAACCCTGTAAATCCTCGCGTACCGTAGTGCGATCCTGCGGCAAGCCTTTTGGCAGCGGCACATCAAAGAAAAAGTAGAAACGGTTGCCACTCACCGGCATCAGGGACACGCGTTTACCCTCGCCGACAAACGTCGTCCACTGGTCGGCAGGCGCGATGCTTTCATCGATTTCCACCAGGCCGTTCCAGTTAACATAACCGGCATAGCGGCGCTCCGTTGCATAACCCAGAACGTGCTGGCGGATAATGGAATGGGTGCCGTCAGCGGCAATCAGCAGATCGCCGGTCGCGGAAGTGCCGTCGTCAAACCAGGCGGTGACGCTGTCGGCAGATTCTTCAACGTGCGTCACGCGCTTGCCAAACTGCACCTGATCGCGTCCATAAGTCTCCAGCAGCATCGACTGAAGTTCCGCACGCGCCACCGGATACGGCTGTTCCCCCACGCTTTGGATCAGCGGATCCATACTGAAACGCGTCATGGTCTGGCCCTGCTGATATTCTTTGTAGGCCATAAAACGCATGTTGCCGCCGAGTTCGCGCAGCGCCTCTTTCATGCCGAGATAATTCAGGCACTTTACGCCGTTAGGCCAGATGGAAATCGCCGCGCCCACCGGTTTGATCTCTTTCACCGCCTCGTATACCGCCGTTTCGATACCAAAACGCTTCAGCGCAATCGCCGCACACGCACCGCCAATACCGCCACCAATCACGATCGCTTTCATATTTTTCTCCCCTGAGTCTCTTTAGGGAAAAGCAATTTCTGTACCAGAAAGACGATTTGCCGCCAAAGCCTTGTAGTCAATCTTAAGTGAAATCAGTAACTGCCGAAGCGCAGGTGAAATGCGCTAAAACGAGGCGTCGTTTTGGAGCAAGAGTGGCGTAATAGCCGCGAAGTGAATCAATCTGGTGCGAAAGGATGGGGCGGAGAGAAAGCCGGAGGAAGATTTACATCAGACAAATATTCGCAAATCACTCCCCCAGCAGAGGGAGTGATAATTTGGATCCACAAATGCCGCAGTGCGTTACTTGCACCAACCCCAGTGCAGGTTACGAGGTAGCGTTCCCCACGTTTCTATGCAGGTATTTTCCTGTTTGGTCAGTGACTGGGAATATAAAGCCCGTCCTGTTCCTGTTACGCCTTTAATTTTTACGTTCGTCGCTTCAGCAGGAATAATAACCTGCTGAGTATTACCCAGCGATAATTTATATTCTTTATTGAAATTGGCTTTAGTACTGCTGTTGGTATAAGTGAGTCTGTAATAACCTGTGTAACCGCCTTTATTACGCAGACTCAGGATGTAACTTTTCGGTACAGGTGCCATTTCCGGGACGTTGAAATTAAGTGTAAATTCCGCTCCCGGTGACATTTCATCAATTTTATCATTGCTTACCATATATGTTTTTCCCATCTGCTTATTGTAATCAAGCTCAAGAATCAGCATATCGCCGTAATAAGCCGCCCCGCTGTTTGATGAAGAGATACCATGTGAATGGCCACCAAATCTTATCGAGCCGCCATACTCCCCCAGTATATCCCGCGTTGGAGTCTCATTTTCACTGTAACTTTCACCTCCATGCTCCAACGCTATTGTTGCTTTACCTTTTATGCCTGCATCGCGTAACTGCTCACGGAACCAGCCTTCACCGTCCCTGACCTTAACATCATACCGGCGGGCAGCATCCGAATTAAACCCTGAAAATTCCTTCGTATAATGCAAATTATTATTAAGCTGAATGAAACGAATACCCGCAATATCAAAACTGTAACCGAAACTGCCAATATAGTTGGTACTGAGATGCGGGAATTTATAACCATTCATGACGTCGTAATCAACGGAAACGACATCTTTCAAACTATTAATATGATCAACTAAATTCCGGATACTACGAATTGCACAGCGATTTTCCCACAAACCACAGTCATTCACATTGCCGTCATAATCATGATTACCCAGCCCGTACCAGTAAGGTGCATTAAGTTTGCCAAAAGCTTTCTTGGCATCAGACCACTCGCCACCATGCCCCCAGTGGGTAATGTCGCCGTTAATAATCGTCCCCCTGAAGGCATCACCGTATTTGTCTTTCAGTGTGTTAATTGCATCAATCTTCTTAAAGTTACCTTTGCTGGGTACCGTGTTATATGGCGTAGATGTAGTCTCTGCCCCAAAATGCCAGTCAGACGTAATGGCATAATATTCTTTTGGATGAACAACACGCCACCAGGCATTATCTTTTTTATTTTCCGGGTAATACCAGTTTTTACTTTTCGCATTACCATTAAACTTTGCTTCAAAGAATTCAGTAGTCCCGTTAACCTGACGGCCATGTATTTCACCGACCGTCGTATCAGCGCTCCAGGCTTTTGGCGCAGCAATGGAACCATAGACCGCAGAGGTTACCGCCGCGTCCGGGAAGACCTCCTGTCTCAGCTGTTCTTTCATATTTTTCAGTGCTTCGAATGTTTCTTCCGCACTGTCTGTTGAAACTTCGTAAGGACGGGAATGCTCCACCCCATTTACATCGGTGTAAACCATCTCCCCTTTTGCAACAACTGGAGAGATATTGTTATCACTGGAATCGACCGTTTTAGCTTCTAATAAACGCACGGCTTGTCCACCTGGCACAGTGATTGCTTTTATTTCATATGGACTTGAATTCTCTGAAACCTTATAGCCAGATATTTCGGTTGAGAGTTTCATCCGGGCATAGTCATTTTGATCATCAGGAATAGGTAACCCGTCCTGATGAGGGTCAGGTACCGGAACAGGCGCGGGAGGATTAGGAGAAGGACCCGGTGATATTTCCCGTTGCATAGAACTCATGTCGATCATCTTCATGCCATCAGGCACAGTGAGTACAACATCCGGTACATGGTAACCACCTCTTTGCGTTGCCACATTGCTAATATTTATTTCTGCTGAGGTATAAAATGGCAAACAAGCAGCGATAGCCATGGCTATCCTGCCATATTTAATTTTATTTTTTGAGACGAACACACTTTCACCCTTGAGGTTAATCATTTTACTGTTAGTAAATTATCGTACCTCGACATTATAATTTGTAACAAACATTTGTTTTAAAATAAATAATTAAGTTGACTTATTTTACAACGACCATTAAACAATCGGAATACAGAAGTTAAATACATATCAACGCTAAGAATAAAACCTCAAAAGTAGTTTTTCACTGTTATCTGTGAATCCGGAGATTCAGGAAAAAACGGAAGCTGAATAATGTTCAACCGTCAACATAAAGTACTGGCTGTAGTATTCAGAAAAAATATGTATCAGAAATTTTTCCATTTCATCGCTGATACCATTCTTAAAGGGAAAAATCGTCTCACCATAATTGGGGTCAAAGATTTTTATTTGATTGGATTCTGCCCTGAGACCTAATGAGTGTCCGCTGGAAGATTTTTTAATCGATATATGACAGCCATTGCCCTGACTGACACTTTTTAATATTGACTGCGCCATGGTAATTGCGGTGTTTCCAGTCAATTTTATTTCCTCCCGAATAAAATTAACCTGATAAGATTTTAGAATGCCATGAAAAACACTTTTCATTTCTTTCATATTCCCGCTGGCACTCAGGTGTTCCTGAAAATTCATGATCCCCCGCACCACCGTCTTACCTTTTTCACTGGCAATATAGGCACTGAACCGACTCCAGCTTTGACCTGATATCAGGTATGCGCCCACCAGCCCCTGACACACACCGTTTTCAAGACCATATTCAACCACCCGGCCGGCGCGATCATAGACATTTCCGGTCCATGCGCCCTTACGTTTTTTCTCATCACAATGATCCCATTTATTTTTCTTAATATATTCCCCCTGTCGGAATTTATTATATATCCCATTATAATTTTGTATCAGTCTAACTGAATCCATTCTCATAAAATCACTTCATTCCATTATTAAGAAAAATTTTGCAAATGATAAAGAAAAAATACTTTCAATGTTGAACATGATTAATTCAGAAAACATAAAGGAAACCTTTTCTTCTAAGGGGTTCTCAGCCTCTGGTCTGGTGCGAGAGCGGGAAGGTTGATACTCTGCTAAGTATTGATATTTCGAATACCAAAAGCATAAACATTTAAAAAATGAATCGCTATCCCATGTTCAGCCCGCAGCAGTTGCTTAGTTTTGTCGCCGTCTGCGAAACCGGCAGTTTTACCCGTGCGGCCGACCGCGTGTACCTGTCGCAATCGACAGTCAGCCAGCAAATCCGCCGCCTGGAAGAAGCGCTGGGAAAACCTTTGCTGGAACGCACGTCTCATCAGGTGCAACTGACTGAAGAAGGTGAACGGTTGCTGGGTTATGCGCGGCGGATTATCGCCCTGAACGGTGAAGCGCACGATGCGCTGAGTGACCAGTGGCCGGACGGCGTAGTGCGTCTCGGCGTGCCGGAAGATTTTGCCGCGGCTACCACGTCCCTGCTGGCGCAATTCAGCCGCGCCCATCCGCATATTCGCCTCGATGTCACCAGCGGCCTGAGTCACGAACTGCGCCGCGCCTGGCAACAGGAGATGCTGGATATCATTCTGGTGAAACAACTCACCGGCGAAAAGGCCAACGCCTCGCGCCCCGAGCCGATGCTGTGGCTGGACAGCGCGGCGTTTCCGGCGTTTGAACGGGATCCCATCCCGCTGGTGTTGTTTCCGCTCAACGGGTTATACCGCGAAGAACTGTGTCAGGCACTGGATGCTCTCGGACGTAGCTGGCGTATCAGTTACAGCAGCGCCAGTCTCGCCGCGCTGGTCGCTGCCAGTGCGGCCGGATTGGGTGTCACCTTATTGCCCGCCAGTTGCCGCCAGCCGGAGCACCGGATTCTTGGGGCAGAAAGCGGATTGCCGCCGATTGATAACGTCGAGCTGGCGCTGTTTTACCGCCACGACGCGACGCCTGCGCAGATTGCACTGGCCGGAAAATTAAAGGATTTTTGTCAGCTTAGTTAGCCATTGCATTTTCCACTGGCAGGCAGTGGGAAAAATCGCAGCCGGAACCGGCGTCATCTTTTAAGGTGAAGGGAAAAGCAGCATCCTCCCGCATCATGATTAAGGAATTCGACGTGCAAAATCCTCAGCAACAAAGCCGCAGAAACTTTCTTTCGCATAGCGCCAAAATCACTGCCACCGGCGCGCTGTTAACCGCAGGTATGGCATCAGCCTCCCCGTTCAAACCGGGCGCGATGGACGAAAAATGTGACGATGCCAGCCAGATCAACGCAATTTCTGCGCCGCATTACCAGTTGCGCAATGTACGGCTGGAGGAGGGTTTTGAGCGCGAAGGCGATATCGTTGTTGCCACCAGAACCGGTTTGTACAATCTTGAAATCAACAACGGCAAAATCGTGGCGATCCAGCCGGCAAAAGACGCCCCGGCCAGCACCTTGCCTGCTTTTGATGCCAGAGGATTACTTCTGCTGCCCGCCACGCGCGACATGCATATTCACCTCGACAAAACCTTCTACGGTGGCAAATGGGAAGCGCCGCGCCCGCGTAAAGGCAAAACTATCATGGACATGATTGCCCGCGAACAGGTGCTGATTCCCAAACTGCTACCAACATCGGTGGAACATGCCGAAGCGATCATCGGGCTGCTGCATTCCAAAGGCACCACCGTGGCGCGCAGCCACTGCAATATCGACCCGGTCAGCGGCCTGAAAAGCCTTGAGCATCTGAAAATCGCACTGGAAAAACATCAGCAGGATTTCAGTTGTGAAATTGTGGCGTTCCCGCAACACGGCTTGCTGCATTCGAAAGTCGATGGCCTGATGCGTGAGGCGATGCAAATGGGCGCGCAATACGTCGGCGGACTGGATCCGACTAACGTGGATGACGCGATGGAAAAATCCCTCGACGCGATGTTTCAGATTGCACTGGATACGAATAAAGGCGTGGATATTCATCTGCATGAAACCACGCCGGCCGGTATCGCGGCAGTGAAATACATGATTCAGACCGTGGAGAAAAACCCGCAACTGAAAGGCAAAGTGACGCTCAGCCACGGTTTTGCGCTGGCGATGATGCAGGGCGCGGAACTCGACGACGTCATTGCAGGGCTTTCAGAGCAGCAGTTCACCGTCGCTTCCACCATTCCGCTCGGCAAACTGAATATGCCGCTGCCGCAGCTCAGCCAGAACGGCGTATTTGTCATGACCGGCACAGACAGCGTCATTGATCACTGGTCGCCGTTCGGCACCGGCAGCATGCTGGAAAAAGCCAGCCTCTATGCCCAGCTCTACGGTAACTCCGACGAATTTGGCCTGACGCGCTCCCTCGCTATCGCCACCGGCAACGTTCTGCCGCTCGACGACAGCGGCACACGCCAGTGGCCTGCGGTGAACGATAACGCCGAAATGATCCTGGTCGACGCCAGTTGCTCTGCCGAAGCGGTGGCGCGGGTGTCAGAGGTGAAAGCGACATTCCATCAGGGCAGATTAGTGTTTGGTGCGGTGGGGAAAGTGTGAGGAATTGAAAGTAGTCAACGCTGCAAAGCAAAAAGCCCCTTTCGGGGCTTTTTGTTGTTCTGAACGTTGATGCCCGAAGGCAATGAATCAGAACGGGATATCGTCGTCGAAATCCATTGGGGGTTCGTTGTTCTGTGCTGGCGCGTTGTTTTGCGCAGCCGGACGAGATTGCTGACCGCCACTGAACTGGTTGCCGCCTTGTGGCTGCTGAGGCTGACCCCAACCGCCCTGCTGGCCGCCTGCGGATGGCTGACCGCCACCTGCTGGTGCGCCGCCGCTTGCACGGCCGCCGAGCATCTGCATGGTGCCGCCGACGTTAACAACGACTTCGGTGGTGTATTTTTCAACGCCAGCCTGATCGGTCCATTTACGGGTTTGCAGTGCGCCTTCGATATAAACCTGAGAACCTTTCTTCAGGTATTCGCCTGCGACTTCCGCTAATTTGCCGAACAACACCACACGGTGCCATTCGGTTTTTTCTTTCTGCTCGCCGGTGGCTTTGTCACGCCAGCTTTCAGACGTTGCCAGAGTGATGTTGGCAACCGCGCCGCCGTTAGGCATGTAGCGGACTTCCGGGTCTTGCCCCAGATTACCGACGAGAATAACTTTGTTTACGCCTCTGCTGGCCATGTGGATTCTCCTGATGATGTATGTCGTGGTTGAAACCACAGTTTGGGGTGTGAGGAAACTCACTTCGCGACATTATAACCACAAAACGTTGCCTCCGTACCACGGATGTCATGCACTGCGATTTTCTTTCCAGATTGTTCAGCAAACATTCCATTGTTACATTGAGTACTGGATATACATTCAGGTTTTGGGGTGGCACAGGCTGTGATTTGTGTCATAATTGCGCGTTACGTTCTTCTCTGTGCCCGATTCGATGGCTGGCGCGAAACTGGTTTTCACGGCGGTCACCGGCACGGTGAGCTATCAAGTTAATCCGGGAATGATGAATGGATAAGATCGAAGTTCGGGGCGCACGCACCCATAATCTCAAGAATATCAACCTGATTATCCCGCGCGACAAACTGATTGTTGTCACCGGCTTATCCGGTTCAGGCAAGTCCTCTCTGGCGTTCGATACGCTGTACGCCGAAGGCCAGCGCCGCTACGTCGAGTCGCTGTCGGCCTACGCACGCCAATTTTTATCCTTAATGGAAAAACCAGACGTCGACCATATTGAAGGTCTGTCTCCGGCGATTTCGATTGAGCAAAAATCAACGTCACACAACCCGCGCTCTACCGTCGGGACCATCACCGAAATCCACGACTACCTGCGCCTGCTGTTTGCCCGCGTGGGCGAGCCGCGCTGCCCGGATCATAATATTCCGCTGTCAGCCCAGACCGTCAGCCAGATGGTGGATAACGTGCTGGCACAGCCGGAAGGCCAGCGTCTGATGCTGCTGGCGACCATCATTAAAGACCGCAAGGGTGAGCATACCAAGACGCTGGAAAACCTGGCGTCGCAGGGCTATATCCGTGCGCGTATTGATGGTGAAGTGTGTGATTTGTCCGATCCGCCAAAATTAGAATTGCAGAAGAAACACACCATTGAAGTGGTCGTTGACCGCTTTAAAGTGCGTGACGATCTGGCGCAACGCCTGGCGGAATCGTTTGAAACCGCGCTTGAGCTTTCCGGCGGTACCGCCGTGGTCGCCGATATGGATGACCCGAAAGCCGAAGAAATGCTGTTCTCGGCCAACTTTGCCTGTCCGGTGTGCGGCTACAGCATGCGCGAGCTTGAACCGCGTATGTTCTCGTTCAACAACCCGGCGGGAGCCTGTCCGACCTGTGACGGGCTGGGTGTGCAGCAGTTCTTCGACCCTGATCGTGTGGTGCAGAACCCTGAGCTTTCGCTGGCGGGTGGGGCTATCCGCGGCTGGGATCGTCGTAACTTCTATTATTTCCAGATGCTGCGCTCTCTCGGTGAGCATTATGATTTCGACGTGGAAGCGCCGTTTAACGAATTGAGCAGTGACGTGCAAAACGCCATCCTGCACGGTTCCGGCAAAACCACCATTGAATTCAAATACATCAACGATCGCGGTGATACCTCGATTCGTCGCCATCCGTTTGAAGGCGTACTGCACAATATGGAGCGCCGTTATAAAGAAACGGAATCCAGCGCAGTACGTGAAGAACTGTCGAAATACATCAGCAACCGTCCGTGTACTTCCTGCAGCGGCACCCGCCTGCGTGAAGAAGCCCGTAACGTATTTGTCGAAGAAACCACGCTGCCGGAAATCTCTGATTTCAGCATCGGCCATGCGATGGATTTCTTCCGCAATATGAAACTCAGCGGTCAGCGCGCCAAAATCGCTGAGAAAGTGCTGAAAGAGATTGGCGATCGCCTGAAATTCCTGGTGAACGTCGGCCTGAATTACCTCTCGCTGTCACGTTCTGCGGAAACGCTGTCCGGCGGCGAAGCCCAGCGTATCCGTCTGGCGAGCCAGATTGGTGCCGGTCTGGTGGGCGTGATGTACGTGCTGGATGAGCCGTCTATCGGCCTGCATCAGCGCGACAACGAGCGTCTGCTGGAAACCCTGATCCACCTGCGCGACCTCGGTAACACAGTGATTGTGGTCGAGCACGACGAAGACGCGATCCGCGCTGCCGACCATATTATTGATATTGGTCCGGGTGCAGGCGTACACGGTGGCGAAGTGGTGGCTGAAGGCACCGCTGAAGACATTATGGCGACCGAGAATTCACTGACCGGCCAGTTCCTGAGCGGTAAACGGGAAATCTCCGTACCGGCGCAGCGCGTCCCGGCGGATGCCACCAAAGTGCTGAAACTTTCCGGCGCTAAAGGCAACAACCTGAAAGATGTCACGCTGACGCTGCCGGTGGGCCTGTTTACCTGTATCACCGGCGTGTCCGGCTCCGGTAAATCGACGCTGATTAACGACACGCTGTTCCCGCTGGCACAGCGCGAGCTGAATGGCGCAACGATTGCTGAAGCTGCGCCGTACCGTGAAATCGAAGGTCTGGGCCATTTCGATAAAGTCATCGACATCGACCAGAGCCCGATTGGCCGTACGCCGCGCTCTAACCCGGCAACCTACACCGGTATTTTCACGCCGGTGCGCGAGCTGTTTGCCGGTGTGCCGGAATCACGTTCACGCGGCTACACGCCGGGGCGTTTCAGTTTCAACGTCAAAGGCGGCCGCTGCGAAGCCTGTCAGGGCGACGGCGTGATCAAAGTTGAAATGCACTTCCTGCCGGATATTTATGTGCCGTGCGATCAGTGCAAAGGCAAACGCTATAACCGCGAAACGCTGGAAATTAAATACAAAGGCAAGAGCATCCACGAAGTGCTGGAGATGACCATTGAAGAAGCGCGTGATTTCTTCGATGCCGTCCCTGCCCTTGCGCGTAAATTGCAGACGCTGATCGACGTCGGTCTGACCTACATCAGCCTCGGCCAGTCAGCGACCACGCTGTCCGGCGGTGAAGCACAGCGCGTCAAACTGGCGCGTGAGCTGTCCAAACGCGGCACCGGTCAGACGTTGTATATTCTCGACGAACCGACCACCGGCCTGCACTTTGCCGATATTCAGCAACTGCTGGAAGTGCTGCATCAGCTACGCGATCAGGGCAACACCATCGTGGTGATTGAACACAATCTGGACGTGATTAAAACTGCGGACTGGATTGTTGATCTCGGGCCGGAAGGCGGTGCGGGCGGCGGACAGATTCTGGTCGCCGGTACGCCGGAAACCGTTGCGGAATGCAAAGAATCGCATACTGCGCGCTTCCTGAAACCGTTGCTGGAACGCCACAGCCAGCAGGCGAAGAAAAGCGCTTAAGCCATAGCAAAAGGCCTTCCCAAACGGGAAGGCCTTTTTGTTTGCCCTGATTACAGACCAAATCCTTCTCTGATCCTTTTAATGACATCTTCTACAGACCCCCGCTGATTCAGTGACCTGAGATCAATATTCTCATCTGACAGTTTTGTGAGAAAGCTCTCCATGTCAGCCCGAATGTTCTCGGGAATGGTGGCAGCCTTTCCTGTCAGTTGACCTGATAACCGGATCACATCATTTCTGTGCTTATTCACAACACGGGAATCCACAGGTTCTCCTGCCGCCTTGCGGGTTGACAGGTCAAGCCACGCATTCATTTTTAAAGGGATTAACCTGTCTGCTCCGATATACGAGAATAATTCCGTGCGCAGGAGGCCATCCCTGAGGAAGGAATAATAATGTTCATCGAGGAGGATAGCTGAGAGGCTGGAAACACCTTCATCTTTGGGGATCGGGATAATCTGAGCATCTTCCGGAGGTTCCATTCCTTGTGGAGAACGCGAGAAAAGTTCAATCTGAAAGGGGTAACTCGTGTTTTCTGGTTTCAGAAACCGGTAAAAAATGGGCTTTCCCTCACCCGTCTGGCGGATTTCGTAGTTGCCTGACTTTATAAATTCCCAAAACAGACTGACAAAATCAGGGCTCAGCGCCTCAATAATGAGGACAATATCCAGATCTTTGGTGGCCCGAAATTCTTCCCCGGCTTCATCCATAGTGATCCAGGATGCGACACCACCGATGAGGACGTATTGATCCTGATATTTTTTGAAATACTCGCCAAACAGTTTTAGTCCCCGAATTTCATCCATGGGTATTGATCCTTAAGTTCACTGAGCGCCAGTTGGACCCGTTCATCCTGATTATCTTTCTGTGTCAGATACAGAGATATTTCATCAACGATATGTGTTGAAGCTTTGGGACTCCGGTAGCTCCAGATTTCAACTGTAGCTACAGCGCTGTCGATATGAGTCACTTCATCAAATTCCCCCCTTTTCAGGAGTGAAGTGAATACTTCCCGGGTCATCGC
Organism: Rahnella sp. GSA61A; assembly: GCF_019969905.1. Classification (NCBI taxonomy): domain Bacteria; kingdom Pseudomonadati; phylum Pseudomonadota; class Gammaproteobacteria; order Enterobacterales; family Yersiniaceae; genus Rahnella; species Rahnella sp. GSA61A. The sequence continues at coordinate 13,718 of NZ_JAHXYO010000027.1, forward strand.
AAACACAGGCTTAGCGCCACGGGCCAGCATCGTGTATTCCGCTAAAGCGCTGTCTCCGGCATAACAGACCCCCTCATCTAAAGGAGGTAGCTTGTTAATCCAGACGATTTTCTTCACCGGATTACGCATCAGCAGAAGAGATTTTACGAAAGTCTCTGAGCGCGAAAATCTGAGTGAATAAAATCGGGTCGAAAAATCTTTCTCATGCGTTGAAGCAAGAAGCCCGGATTTTGTCAGCTCAGAAATGGCTTTTGAGAGCGTCACGCGACTGTAATTATATAAGCCCATCAACTGCTCAGCCGTACAGGTAATACCGGATTTAGAGAATGACTCATCCCATAAAAGCTGGATGAGCATAGCCTGAGTGGCCGGAGAAAAATCGTTTTGCACGTCTTTGCCGGCGCTTTTTTTACGAATTCTGAAGGCATCGCGCAAATCCATGGCCAGTTCAGGAATAAATAACTGCTTTTTAATCGCAATAAAATTTATGTGATGGTCAATCAAGCTGCGGCGTTCCGCCAGATTCATATTTTCGCAGACGTAGACAACCACCTTATCTGTCATCTTTTCAATGAGTGACAGACGTTTCCTTATCGTGACAATGCCCGGATAGGTGTCATCCCGCTGTAAAGCCGCCAGCAGAATCAGAGGAGCGTCACCCGGCACACCAACTTCCAGTTCGAAGAAACCAAACAACTCCTGAAGACTGAATGAAACTGAGAGTTTTACTTCGGTGGCTGTAGTGCGAAAGCCTAAAACCGTTTCAAGGTAGCTAACCAGTTGCGTTATCTTCTGTGTCATTTGCAGATCCGTGTAAAGTCATTTTTTAAAGTATAAAGCAAATCACTTTATACATCGAAAAAGACTTTACACGGTGTGACCCTACTTAAATATCTTCTGCACAAACTCCGCATAGGCCGGGCGCCAGACGTCCATTTCATGGCCGAGATTCGGGTATTCGTGGTAATCGAATTTAATCTTTTTCTCTTCCAGCTCGGTTTTCAATCCGGCAATGTCCTTCCCTGTTACCACATCTTTCTCGCCGACAACCACGGTGAAATTTTTCAGTTGTGCATTGATTTTTTCCGGTTCAGCTAAGCGTTTCGCCACATCCGCATTGGGTACGGTGGTGGTGCTGACACCGCTGAGTGTCGCCAGCCAGCCAAACTGGTCGAGATGCGTCATGCCACTGACCAGCGTCTGATAACCGCCTTGTGAAAGCCCGGCCAGCGCGCGTCCGGTTGCGTCATCACGCACACGGAAGGTTTTAGAAATCAGCGGGATAATATCACCGGTCAGCTCTTTATCTGCGGCGGCCGCATTGCGCGGATAAAACTCTTTGCGGCGATCTTTGGTGACGTAATCTTCCGGCACCACGCCTTTGGCGTCGGTTTCGGTATCCGGAATGACCACCAGCATCGGCACGATTTTTTTCTCCGCCAGCAGGTTATCCATGATTTGCGGAATGCGCCCCTGATCCAGCGCCGAGCGACCGGTGTCGCCAAAGCCGTGATAGAAATACAGCACCGGCAACGGCTGTGAAGCATCGGTGTAACCCGGTGGCGTCCACACCGCGACCTGACGCTCGGAATTCAGCGCGGCGGAATGATAGGTCAGCGTGCGGACTTCGCCGTGCGGCACGTTTTTCACATCAAGAATACTGCCGGGCACCAGGATCAAACTGGTATTCACCTGACGCTGTGGCTTGGGCATTGCACTGCCAGGATCGGCAATCCTCAAGCCATCCACGTTGAAGAAATATTCATAGAGATCAGGCTTCTGTGCACCCGATGTCCAGCTCCAGACACCTTTATCGTCCTTGGTCATCTGATGCGGAATGTAGGTCACCGGCGTGGCACCGGTCACCACATCGACATGTTCGGCAGTCGGCGCATACAGCCGGTAAGTGATGGTTAAATCAGGATTCACCGCCGTGATGTAATTTTTCGCAGGCACCGACGCATCAGGATCCTGCGGCAAGCTTTGCGCAGAGACGGTCAGCGGGAACGGCGCGCTGAGCGCCAGAATCAAAAGCGTGGCAAGATTCAGCCGGTTACGGGTCATCATCCTTTCCTTCTGGGTTGGCGTGAGCAAACGGACAACCTGTCCTCAAGTAACTCACTGTTTTTGCACAACTCTCAGAGTAGGTTATTTTTACCGCCAGCGAGCGTGATCGGCGTCACTGTTCCGAAGATGCATCTAAAGCATGAAGCTGCGGCAGTGCACTCAGCCGCTGATAAGCAAAATCCCAGAAAGTCCGTACCTTGCGTGGCATTTGCTGTACCTGCTGCGCCACCAGTTGTACCGGCAACGGCAAAGGTTCGAAATCCTTCAGCAGCCGCACCATACGGCCTGCCTGCACATCATCCCTGACCTGATACGACAATAACCGTGCTATCCCCTGCCCGCTGCGCACCGCCAGCAGTTGCGATTCCACATCGTTGGAAAGCAAACGTGGCGACAGCCGCACGCGCAAATCGTCCTCATTCGGCCCGAAACGCCATTCACGGATTTGGGTGCGCAGCGTGCCCATCACCGTCTGATGAGAAGCGAGTTCCGACGGATGTTGCGGTTCACCATGCTGCGCCAGATACGCCGGACTGGCGACCAGAACGCGGGTGACTTGCGCAACCTTACGGGCGACTTTGCCTGAATCTTCCTGATGACCGATGCGCACCGCCAGATCTAACCCTTCGTCAATCAGATCCAGATTACGGTCATTTAACATCATTTCGATTTGCATATCAGGATGTTGCGCCAGAAATTCCATCACCAGCGGCGCGACGTGTTTACGACCAAACTGTACCGGTGCGGTGATGCGCAGCAGGCCGCTGAGCTGGGTTTCCGCGGTATCTTCTACCGCGTTCTGATACTGGCTGAGCAGCAGTCGCGCTTTTTCCGCCAGCCGTGCGCCTGCTTCTGTCGGCGCCAGACTGCGCGTGGTGCGCTCGACCAGCCTTGCGCCGAACCGGTGTTCCAGCGAAGCAATGGCGCGGGTGATCGCCGGAGGAGAACGGTGAAGTTTACGGGCAGCTTCCGCCAGGCTGCCATACTGAAGTACAGCGACAAAAATCGCCATTTCATCTAAACGGTCCATAGATTCTTCCACCAGGTGAAACGCTCAATTTCAATCTTCGTGGATCCCAATCATTTGATGCAAGAGTAATCTTGACGCCAGACCCATAAAGGAGACATTCCATGCCAGCCATTCAACTTTACAGCACACCGCTTTCCGGCCATTGCCACCGCGTAACTCTGTTGCTGAACATGCTCAGCCTGCCCTTTGAGAACAAAGACGGCGGCAAAGACATTCGTCAAACCGCCGAATTCGCGCAGTTAAATCCGCTGCAGCAGGTGCCGGTGCTGACCGACGGCGAACTCGTTGTCACCGACAGTAATGCGATTCTGGTGTATCTGGTGAAACGTTACGCGCCCGACAGCCACTGGTTGCCGGAAGATCCGGTGCAGGCCGCTGAGGTGCAAAAATGGTTGTCCCGCGCCGCCGGTGAAGTGCGTTACGGCCCGGCATCTGCCCGTATGGTGAAACAGTTCGCCGCACCGGAATCTTATGAAAGCGCGCTGGCCGTGACGGCAAAGTTTCTGCCACAGCTTGAACAGCATCTGGAAAGCCGCGAGTTTCTGGCGACGGAGCGGGCCACCATTGCCGATCTGGCCTGTTACAGCTATGTGGCGACGGCTCCGGAAGGCGGCGTTTCGCTGGCGGATTACCCGGCGATTCGCCGCTGGCTGAAACGGGTGCAAAACCTGCCGGGCTTTACGCCACTTCCGGCGTTGCCACTGCCTGAAATTGTGGGGTAAAACGCGATGAACCATCCTTTCCATGCAGACGAAATCCTGGCACAGGACATGGCAGGGTTTGATGTTTCCGCACACGGCATCCGCGATGCGATGCCGGAACAGCACCGGCTTTTTTTCGCCGCGCTGCCGTATCTGTTTATCTCAACACTGGACGAAAACGGCTGGCCGGTGGCAACCCTGCTGACCGGCCCCGCCGGGTTTATCAGTACGCCGGATGACATCCATTTGCGGATAAATGCGCCGCGACGGGCGGACGATCCGGCCCTGGCCGCTTTACAGCCGGGGAAACAGATTGGCGGGCTGGGGATCGATTTTTCCAACCGGCGGCGTAACCGCGTGAACGGCAGGATCGGGCGCATGGATAAAAACCGCATTGAGATCGTCGTCGATCAAAGTTTTGGTAATTGTCCGCAGTATATCCAGATACGCAAACTGGCCGATGTGCCCGTCAGTTTGCCGCTGGCTGCGCGGGAAGATATGACCGAACCGGATGCTGACGCCCGCGCACTGATTGCCCGCGCCGATACGTTTTTTATCGCCAGCCACGCGCACGGCGGTGCCGATGTGTCGCATCGCGGCGGCCAGCCGGGATTTGCGCATCTGGTGGGAAACCGCTTATGGGTGCCTGATTTTCGCGGCAACCGTTATATGAATACGCTGGGGAATTTGCTGGCAGAACCGCGTGCTGCACTGCTGTTTATCGATTTCGAAAACGGTGACCTGTTGCATCTTCAGGGACACACGCAAATCCACTGGCAGCCGGAGGATATTCCCGGGCCAGCAGGCGCAGAACGTTACTGGAGTCTGGACATCACCCGCGTGTGGCGCTTTCGCGGCGCACTGCCGTGGCGGGCAGAGGTGGCGGACTTCTCTCCTGCAACCCTCAGCAGTGGCAACTGGCCGGATAATCAGCGGCCAATTTCCTGACGCACCGCCTCCGGCAGACCGGATACCACCAACTGGTAGGAATCATCAATCAGATAATAAAACTGTGAATCGGGCAGCGAGCCGTCGAGGAACACGGTATTCCAGTGCGCTTTGTTGAGATGATCTCCCGGCACAATATCCGGATGTGCTGCCCGTAATTGCTCTGCCAGTTCAGGGCTGGTTTTCAGCGAAATAGCCTCGCGGCCATCAATTTCACACACCATGGCAAACATCGCGTCGCCCACTTTTACCTGATTTGCGCCGCGCTGATTTTCAACACTTTGCTCCGCACCGGGTTTTCCCATGCAATAGGTCAGCAATTCCGAACTGGTCATGTTTGGGTTTCTCCTTGTAACGTGATGGCTACGTAGCACGAAAGTGCCCTCGGTTAACCATAGCAAACCTGAACGATTTACAGGCTTAACACAGACGTCTTTTCTTTGCCGGTGACAGGATCTGGAATCTCCCCTTTTTTGCGCGCACCGATTTCCTCAATGATTCTGGCAAAGCGTTCCTCATTGAGTTTGTAAAATACGCCCATAATGATCGCCGCACTGATAGCCAGTGCACAGGGCCAGATAAAGATCAGCTGACGCAAACCGAGTAAGGTCGCGCTGCCCTGCACCACATTCGGGATATAACCGATTTGAGTCAGCATAATTCCCGGCAGGAACCCGGCAAGCGCGGCAGATATTTTTCGTGAAAAGGTATAACCGGTATACACCGAGCCTTCGGCACGAATACCGGTTTTCCATTCGCCATAATCCACGGTATCTGGCACCAGCGCCCAGTTCAGGCTGTTGACAAATGCGGTGCCAAAAAATGCCATGCAGGAAAACAGCACAAAGCTTAACGAGCTGTTTCCCCACAGGAAATTAAGCATATCGCCGGTTGCCCACAACAGTAATCCCCCCAGGTACACCTGTTTTTTGCCAAAGCGTTTCACGCAACCCGGCACCAGAAAGACACCGACCAGAATGCAGCCCATGCTGAAAAACCCCATCCACGACAACAGATGAATATCATTAAGCACGTACTGCGTGTAATACACCTGGATCGCCAGTTTGATGTTAAACGCCGCCAGCGTACACAGATTGGCGAGGCACAGTACCAGCAACGGCGGATTACGAAATATGGCGCGAAACGACCGCAGGATGCCGGATTTATGTCCCGCAGGCGTGAGTTCAACGTAACGTTCCCTGACGCCGCGATAGCACCAGCCCATACACAGAATGCCGCAGGTGGCGAAAATCAGGGCAGCGGAGAAATACCCCACCGAAGGGGAATTGCCGAACAACGCCTGTACCGGCATAAACCCGACGGTACACAACAATAATCCGAGCGTGGCACCGCCCTGGCGCCAGGCGGCAAGCTGCGCCCGTTCATGGGGATTTTTGGTGATAGCGGGCACCATCGCGCCGTATGAACAATTCATCAGGCTGTAGAACAAGCCGAACAACATAAACAGTACGGTGGCGAGCGCCGTTTTCACCGGCAGGCCGAAATCATTCGCCATAAACTGCGCCGTCGCGATCAGCCCTACCGGCACGGAGGCATACAAAATGAACGGTCTGAACTTACCCCGCGCACCAATATGACGGCGGGAATCAAGTAACACGCCGGTCAGCATATCGGTGAAAGCGGTGAAAAACTTCGCCACCAGGAAGATGATGCCGCCATAAAACGCCGGCATGCCCAGTTCATCGGTATAAAACTTCAGGAGATACAGCGTCCCGATACATAACATCAGGTTCGAGCCAAAATCGCCCATTCCATAGGCGCACTTCTCACGCAACGTCAGCGGATCAGGGTGATGACAATCCTTCATAGGCGATCCTCAAAGCGCCCCGCAGGGCGCTGTTACAGTGAATGCATTATGCCGTCTGCTTACGCTGCTCAATTTCCGCAACGATGCGCACGTACATTTTCTCGTTGAGGTTATAGAAACAGCCCATCGCCACGATGGTGATTGCCGCCAGCGCACAGGGATAAATGAAGATCAACTGACGCAGCCCTTCCTGCGTGTGCGCCGACTGCACCACGTTAGGCACATAGCCGATTTGCGTCAGCATCAGGCCGGGGAAGAACCCCGCCAGTGCCTGTGAAACTTTGCGAAAGAAGGTGAAACCGGTGTAGACCGTGCCTTCCGAACGCACGCCGGTGCGCCACTCGCCGTATTCCACCGTGTCGGACACCAGCGCCCAGTTCAGGCTATTGACGAACGCCGATCCGAAGAACGCCAGACAGGAGAACGCGACAAAGCTGACCGAGCCGCTGCCATAGAAGTAGTTAAGGATGTCGCCGACAATCCACAGCGCCAGACCGCCGATATACACTTTTTTCTTACCGAATCGCCGGACGGCGGCAGGCATCAGGAACACGCCAATGAAAATGCATCCCATGCTGAAAAAACCCATATAAGAGAGCAGGATCGGGTCATTCAGCACGTACTGCGTGTAATACACCTGAATCGCCAGTTTGACGTTAAACGCCCCCAGCGTGCAGAGATTGGCGATGCACAGAATGAACAGCGGACGGTTACCGGCAATCGCCCGGAATGACAGCAACAGCCCCGGTTTTTGCGTATCACTGGCGGGCTGCGCCTCGACATAACGCTCTTTCACGCCGGCATAACACAGCCACATAAACAGTAACCCGACCAGCGAGAACAGCGTCGCCGCAAAGATATAACTGCGCTGCGAACTGCCTTCGAGCAGATTCATCACCGGCACAAAACCGACAGTGCACAACAGCAGTCCCAGCGTGGCACCGCCCTGCCGCCATGCCGCGAGTGACGCCCGCTCGTCCGGGTTTTTGGTGATAGCAGGCACCATCGCGCCATACGAGCAATTCATCATGCTGAAAAACAGCCCGTACAACATAAACAACAGTGTTGCCACGACGGTTTTACCGGTGATCTCAAACGGTGTGCCGACGAAATTGGCGACGGCCAGCAACGTCACCGGAAACGCGGCGTACAATACGAAGGGGCGGAATTTGCCCTTTGGCCCGATCTTACGGCGCGAATCCAGCATGATGCCGGTGCCCATATCGGTAAATGCGGTAAAGAATTTGGCGATCAAAAAGATAATGCCGCCGTAAGTCCCCGGCAGGCCGAGCACGTCAGTGTAAAATTTCAGCAGGTACAGCGTGCCAATATCGAGCAGGATATTGGAGCCTAAATCCCCCATGCCGTAGGCCAGTTTTTCCCTGAAAGGCAGGCGCAGGGTCGCGGGGTTTTCCGATGTTGTCTGACTCATTATTATTCTCCTTCACCCGCCGGGGCGATGTATTCCCCCCGGCGGGCAAGCCTTATCAGAGGTGACGTAATGCACCGAACAGCGCTGCCCACTCGCTGTCTGCACGATAAAAGACCGGCGGCTGTCCTAACGGCGCGGCCACCGTAATATCGCCGCCGTGATGCGTTTCCCCGGTCCAGGCGTTGATCCACGTATCCTGCGGCAGATACAGCGACCAGTCGCTGCGCCCTTCTTCATGCACCGGTGCCACCAGCAGATCGCGGCCAAACAGGTACTGATATTTCAGGGTATAGGTGCGGGCATCGTCTTCGTAATGCAGGAACAACGGACGCATCACCGGTAAACCGCGCTGACTGTTTTGTTGCACGGCCTGCCGGATATACGGTTTGAGATGAGTGAACACGCCGGTCATGCGGGCGAAATGAGCGATGGTTTCCGCGTCGCCGTCAAACTGCCAGTTGTCGCCCGGACGGTTGCCTTCGTGAGTGCGCATCATCGGGGTGAAGGCGCTGAAATCGCACCAGCGCAGCAGCAGTTCCTTGCTGCGTTTCATCTCGAACAGCGTGGTGTAACCGCCAATATCGCTGTGATGCAGACCGTGGCCGCTCATTGCCAGCGACAAGGCCGCCGGGATCACCGAGGCCAGCCCGTCGTCCGGGCTCCAGTCAACGTTCTGATCACCCGCCCACATCATCGTCGAATATTTCTGACTGCCGGTGTAACCGGCGCGCATAAAGAACAGCACCTCGCCGAGCTTGCCGGTTTCCTGCAAGGCTTCGTAGTTACATTTCGCCCACAGTGCGGGCCAGGCGTTATGCATGATTTCCGCACTGATGCCGTTGTGCAGGAAGGTATCGGTTGGCAGATATTCACCGAAATCCGCCATCCAGCCGCCACATCCCAGTTCAATCAGGTTCTTTTTGATGACGTTTTTGAACCAGTCATAGGCAGCAGGATTGGTCAGATCGACCACGCCTGCGTAAAACTCGCCGAATTCGACGTGATAATCGCCCCCCGTGGCATCTTTGGTCAGATAGCCTTTTTTTGAGGCTTCGGCACACAAATCCCGATCGCTGGCGACATACGGATTGATGTAAGAAAGGAACTGCACGCCCTCTTCTTTCCACTGAGGAATACGCTGGTCGAGTTGCGGATACAGCTCACTGTTCCACTTCCAGTTCCACATCACGCGTTTGCCGAATGAGGTCATGCGGATACCGGACCAGTCCTGCGCCCAGATGCCGTTGACCTTCACGCCGCCTTCGCGCATCACGTCGAGTTTCTGCTGGCAGACTTCCGTGCCGCCCTGAATACCCAGCGTCACGCCGTCGTATACCCAGTCCGGTAATTCCGGCTGGCGGCCCAACAGCGCAGTGAGTTTTTCCAGCAGGCTGATATAGTCGTCGGCACATTCAAAACGCAGCGTGGCGCTATCTTCCCAGAAGGCCAGTTCGTGGTAGTCCGGCGCGCTGAAATCGAAATTCATATAACCGCTGTTTTCAACATGGCAGTAAACCTTCTGCGTGCTGACAAAGGTCGGCTGGGGGAAGAACGTCCAGTAATAGTCGCCGCCTGCGTTCTCTTTGCAGTCGGCCTGCCAGGTCACATAGGTTTGTTTGTTGCGCCCGACGCCCTGCTCGCTGGTCCACAGCGGGAAAGGTTTGCCGCGCAAATCAAAGTAAGAGAATTGTTCACCGCAGCCGTAAATATGATCTTGCGGTTGCGCTGCCAGCCGCAACCAGATGCGGTTATGTGCGCGGTTATCATTTTGCAGGTTGAGCTGTAAACGCCCGCTATCATCGGTGGTGATAACCAGCGTAGCGCTGAGCGTATTACCACGGCTGAAATGTAAGTGCCATCCCGCGGGTTGCGCAGTGATCTTAACGTCTGTCAGGGCGACCTTTTCATTCAGACGATCTTTAATACTGAAATTACCGCGAAACATATCGATATCCGCTTCGCCGCCGCCAATCCACAAACAAGGCGCTTGCGCGGTATGACGTAAAATCAGACGCTGTTGATAAATCAGCGAAAATTCGTTATTACCGGCGATAAATTCAATCTGAGTATTTTTATTTTGTAGGGTACTCATGATGGTCTCCGTGATTTTTATTTTGCATTAACATCCAGCAGACCCGCAGCCACGGCAGGCGCCAGCCCAGGTGCCAGCGGCAGACGCGGGATCACCAGGCAGTGCAGCAGATGATAAATATCCTGTTTGCCGTCCCAGACTTTGGTGGTGACGTTGTTGTCAGTGTCCAGCTCCTGCCACCACGAACCATTTTCGTAGTCCATCAGGTATTTCACGCAGTAATCCCACCAGGTCTGATACCAGGTTTCGTATTGCGCCTCGCCGGTCACGCAGTGCAGTGCATACGCGGTGCCCATTGCCTCCACAACCGGCCAGCGCACGCGTTCACGCACGATGGGTTTCCCGTCCCAGTCAACGGAATAAACAAAACCGTCTGCGCCATCCGGTGCCCAGGCATCGCGGAGGGTGGCGTGGAACAGCCCTTTGGCATCCTCCAGCAACCAGGCTGGTGGCGTTTCAAAACGGGCTTCCAGCGCGGCATGCAGATGCAGCATCAGCCGTCCCCATTCGATCCAATGCCCCGGCGTGCCGCCGTAAGCGCGGAAACGGTGCGCCGGATTATCTTTGTTGTAATCGCGGATCGGGTTCCAGTGCGTATCGAAATGTTCATTAACGCGATACTCGCCGGGCCGGGCGACGTCATGAATAATGACCGAGGCAATTCTCAATGCGCGATCCAGCCATTTGCGTTCGTGCGTGACGTCATAAACAATCAGGAAAGCTTCGACGGCGTGCATATTCGCATTGCCGCCGCGATAGGCTTCGGTTTCGCTGAAGGCTTCATCCCACGACTCGAGACACATCTGTTCGTCTTCACTCCAGAAATACTTTTCGATCACGCCGATGGCCTGATCGAGTAACGCTCCGGCCTCAGGATGGCCGGTGGTGACCGCGCTGGCGGCGCCCAGCAAAACAAAGAAATGCTGATAACCTTGTTTCGAGGCATCCACCACGCCTTCATCATTTACGCAGGCGTACCAGCCGCCGTATTGTTTATCCGCCAGCGCGCCGTTGAGGGCACGGATGCCGTGATCCACCAGCGCATACGCACCGGGACGGCCCATGCCTGCGGCAACGGAATAGACGTGCAGCATGCGGGCAGTGATCCACAAATGGGTGCCCATCTCTGCCCGGACCTGGCCGTTATTGCCCAGCCAGCCAAAGCCGGTGGCCACAGCGGCATTTTTGCCAAAATCGAAGATCCGGTCGGTTTCCTGCTCAAGCCAGCGGTGGTGGCTCAACGTGTTAAACCATTTCATTTTCCACTCCTTTCGTTAGCGGCGGCGCGCCATCATCTCGTCCACAATGTCGCCCAGGCGCTGTAATTTCGGCGCGGAAACATCCCTGAGCATGAGTTCGGTATCAGGTAAACCGACCACGGATGACCAGACCGCACGGCCTGCGAGGAAACCGGACGCGCCCGCCGTCATGGCGACGCTGACCGCGCGCGGGAAGAGTTTTTCATCAACACCGGAGGAGAGGATCACCCACGGCATATGAATATGTTCATTGAGGTGTTGCGATGCACGTAGCAGTTCAGCCTGCGTACCGCGCCCGCTGAGTGGCATTTCGACTTTATAAAGATCAGCGCCGCTGTCGCCGAGTTCTTTTGCGGCATCGATAATCGCCTGTTCGCGGTCAAATTTGTCGCCACGACGCGGCGGCCTGACCACCGGCTCGATAATGCTCAGCAGCCCGTGTGCATGGCAGCGCTGATTAAATTCCTTCACCATCGCCAGACGTTGCTGCGGATCTTCATCGCTGCGCCACAGCACCAGTAATTTCAGCGCCTTACCGCCGTTTTCCCGGACCTGTTGCGGATCGACATTTTTATCGATCACCACGCTGTCCACCGGAATGCCGTTGCCCGGAATAAATTCGTCTGCCGCGACAATCATGGCGCAGCTTTTCGCGATGGCCTGTTGCTCAACAATCTGGCGGTAACAGAACTGCTGATCGACCAGAATCGCGGAGGCGTACGGCGATAAAATCCGCGCGGCATTGACTTTAAAATCAGTCAGCACCTGATCGGCGACCGGGGCTTTCGCGCCGGCTGCCGCGAACATTAAGCGCATCGCTTCACGCTGATCGACTGCCAGCATGGCGAAGCCGCCGGACGGACGGGTGATATCGTTAAGGCTGTAATGGGTCATTTAACTTTCCTTGGTTAATGCGTTACGGATGTGTTTTCTGAGCCAGACCGGCGCTGGTGCGCACCTGCTCAAGAATGGCGGTCCAGTCCTGACGCCCGCGCCCGGCGGCACGCGCCTGGTTGTACACTTCGCGGGAAGCCGCACCGAGCGGCATCGGCACATGCAGCTGATTAGCGACGTCCAGCGCGATACCGAGGTCTTTATGGGCGAGGTCAATCATGAAGGCCGGTGACAAATCACCTTTCAGCACTTTGTTCGGCCATGAGGTGGTGAAGTGGCCTTTTCCGGCCGGGGTGCCGCTCATTACCTGCAGCGCCACATCAAAAGAGAGATCCAGCGCTTCGCACAGCACGGCGGCTTCGGCGGAGAGCGCATTCAGGGCGATACTCATGTAGTTATTGATCAGCTTGACGCGGATGCCTTTGCCCGGCCCGCCCGCGTTAATCAGCTCCGAGCCCATCGCCATCAACACTGGCCTCGCGCGCTCAACCTGTTCTGCCGTGCCGCCTGCCAGTAGCAGTAAGGTACCGGCCACTGCGTGATCAGAGGTTCTGCCCACCGGCACATCCATCATGCTGAAACCTTTTTCATGCATCTGCGCAATCAGCTTGTCGGTCTGTAACGGATGGATAGTCGACATATCAATAACCAGCGCGGACGGGCTCAGGGTTTCGCAAATACCATCACGGCCAAATAAAACCTCACTTACCAGATCGCCGTTGGGCAGCATAGTAATGACAAATTCTGCGCCCGCCGCCGCTTCTGCCGCGCTCTTGCTGCCCGTTGCCCCCTGCCGTATCAGTGAGTTAACCGTCTGCGGGTTGAGATCGAACACCGCTAACCGGTGTCCCTGTTTAATCAGATTGGCCGCCATCGGAGCGCCCATTTGCCCCAGACCAATAAATGCCACGTTTGCCATCCGTCTCTCCTTTGTGCTGATCAGGCATGTCACTTTTTGATAATCAGCGGTGTCTTTGTTTGTCGTTTTTTGATCGTATTTGTAATTTAAGGTCAAAAAATTGACAGCCATCACTTTTTTAACAATTCGCTAAATTAAAATAACCCCATCAAAACACGCTTAAGGAATAGCCATGATTCGTATCGCCTGTGTTGGAATTACCGTGATGGACCGGATCTATTACGTTGAAGAACTGCCTGCGGAAGGAGGGAAGTATGTCGCTGAAAAATATCATGAAGTGGGTGGCGGTCCGGCGGCCACGGCTGCGGTGGCGGCGGCCAGACTGGGCGCACAGGTGGACTTTATTGGTCGCGTGGGCGATGACGATACCGGCAACCGGCTGCTCGCGGAGCTGGAATCCCTGGGGGTAAATACCCGCTATGTCCGTCGCGTTGAGCAGGCCCGTTCTTCGCAATCCGCCATTCTGGTGGACAACAAAGGTGAGCGGATCATCATCAATTATCCCAGCCCGGATTTACCCGTTTCCGCCGAGTGGTTACAAGCCATCGACTTTTCCCAGTGGGATGTAGTGCTGGCTGATGTGCGCTGGCATGACGGCGCGAAGCAGGCGTTTACCCTGGCGCGCCAGGCCGGTGTGCTCACCCTGCTGGATGCCGATGTGACGCCACAGGATATCGCCGAACTGGTGGCGTTAAGCGACCACAGCGCCTTTTCCGCACCCGGTTTGCAGCGGCTGACCGGAAAAACGGACGCCGGTGCTGCGTTAGTTAACGCCCAAACGCTCACAAATGGTCATGTGTATGTCACGCAGGGCGGGCAAGGTTGTCTCTGGCTGGAAAATGACCGTCTGCATCATCAGCCGGGTTTTGCCGTCAACGTAGTGGACACCACCGGCGCAGGGGATGTTTTTCACGGCGCACTGGCGGTCAGTCTGGCCCATGGAGCGTCGCCCGCCGAAGCCGTGCGCTTTGCCAGCGGCGTTGCTGCACTGAAATGTACCCGGCCGGGTGGCCGTGCGGGGATACCTGACTGTGATCAGGCCCGGTCTTTTTTGTCACTTTCTGTATAGAATACGACTCAGACGCTCATTTTAAAGGATGTATCCATGAGTCTTACTGAACTGACCGGTAATCCGCGCCACGATCAACTGCTCGCATTGATTGCCGAGCGTGGTTACATGAACATTGAAGAACTGGCGGCGTTACTGGATGTCTCGACCCAAACCGCCCGCCGCGATATCCGCAAGCTCAGCGATCAGGGGCTGATCACGCGCCATCACGGTGGCGCGGGACGTGCCTCAAGTGTGGTCAATACTGCCTTTGAGCAGCGCGAGATTTCCTGGACGGAAGAGAAAAAAGCCATTGCGGAATCCATCGCCGATTACATCCCCGACGGCTCAACGGTGTTTATCACCATTGGCACCACAGTCGAGCAGGTCGCGCATTCGCTGCTCAATCATAACCGGCTGCGGATTATCACCAATTGTCTGCGCGTCGCGCATATTTTGTATAAGAACCCGCGCTTTGAGGTGATGGTGCCTGGCGGCACGCTGCGCCCGCATAATGGTGGCATTATCGGCCCGGCGGCCACGGCTTTTGTCGCCGGATTTCGTGCCGACTATCTGGTGACCAGCGTCGGCGCAATTGAAAGCGACGGTGCCCTGCTGGAATTCGATGTCAACGAGGCCAGCGTGGTGAAAACCATGATGGCGCATTCACGCCATATCCTGCTGGCTGCTGACCACACCAAATATCATGCCTCAGCGGCGGTCGAAATCGGCAATGTCTCACAGGCCACGGCGCTGTTCACCGACGAACTTCCGCCCGCCGGATTGCTCAAGGTGCTGAAAAACCATCAGGTCGAAGTGATAAAAGTCAGTACCGCGGAATAAAAAAGGCCGACATTTCTGTCGGCCTTAATCAACATCTTATCCCCTAAATAATTCGGGTTGCGGGAAGGCGGTAAGCTCACGCAGCCCGAAGTATGACGGGGATTTACTGAACCGCGGCGAAAGCCTCAGCCACTTGCTTCACATTGTGGTGATTCAGACCGGCCATGCAGACGCGGCCGCTGAGTATCAGGTAAACGCCAAATTCTTCACGCAGACGGACAACCTGCGCTTCGCTGAAACCGGTGTAGCTGAACATCCCGCGCTGTTGCAGCAGGTAGTCAAAATTACGGCCCGGCAAGGCGGTTTTCAGGCTGTCGACCAGCGTGTGGCGCATTTCGAGAATACGGGTACGCATTTTCTCGACTTCGGCTTTCCACTGGGCATTCAGCGCGCTGTCGCTCAGGACTTTCGCCACTACTTTTGCGCCGAAGCTTGGCGGGCTGGAGTAGTTACGGCGCACGGTGGCTTTCAGTTGCCCCAGTACACGTCCCGCCGCATCGCTGTCTTCACAGACCACAGACAGGCCGCCGACACGTTCGCCGTACAGGGAGAAGATTTTCGAGAAGGAGTTGCTGACGAAGCAGTTCACACCTGCCGCAGCCATCGCCCGGATGGCGTAAGCGTCATCGTCAATGCCCGCGCCAAAGCCCTGATAAGCGATGTCGAGGAACGGGATCAGCTCACGCTGTTTGGTGATTTCAATCACCTGATCCCACTCCGCTGGCGTCAGGTCAGAACCGGTCGGGTTGTGGCAGCAAGGGTGCAGCAGCACAATGCTTTGCGCTGGCAAGGTTTTCAGGCGGTCAATCATCGCCGGGAAATTTACCCCCAGCGTCTCCGGGTCAAAGTACGGATAGGTATGCACTTTGAAGCCTGCGCCTGCAAAGATAGCCACGTGGTTTTCCCAGGTCGGGTCGCTCACGTAAACTTCTGAATTCGGGAAATAAAACTTCAGGAAATCAGCACCGACTTTCAGTGCGCCGGAACCGCCGACGGTCTGAATGGTCGCAATACGCTGTTGTTTCAGCGCCGGATGATCGGCACCAAACAGCAATTCCTGAATGCCTGCGCGGTATGCGAGCAGACCTTCCATTGGCAGATAGACTGACGCGGCCTGTGGCCCGGCGTTCAGTTGTTGCTCTGCATTTTCCACTGCCGCCAGTTGCGGAATAATACCCTGCTCGTCGTAATAAAGACCGATGCTCAGGTTTACCTTATCTTGTCTCGGATCGGTCTTGAAGCTTTCCATCAGCGACAAAATCGGGTCACCGGCATAGGCATCGACATGTTGGAACACGGTATACATCTCCTTGGTTTGGTTAAGTGGCGCTGCGATCCACATCCGGCAACCCGGCGCATCGCAACTGTTTCACAGACTATCAAAGTTCGTTAAAAAAGATGACAACTATGTTGTCGATTTTCGGGCACTCATTGCGTATCAAACCGTCCGTTCGCCTGAGATGCTGATCCGCTCACATCAACTACGATCAAATGGACATCTCATTCTTCCCGGAGCAAACCAATGACAACTCAACACTCACTGCAAGGTAAAGCCGCTTTCGTTCAGGGCGGTTCACGCGGCATCGGTGCCGCCATCGTTCAGCGTCTGGCCCGCGAAGGCGCCAGCGTGGCCTTCACCTACGTTTCTTCTGAAGAAATTTCCGGCCCTGAAGCGGGGTATATCACCGGCGCAAATCTGACGATTGACGGCGGTTTCGGCGCGTAACACTTGCCGGTTCATTCATAAAAATGGCGCAGTCCCCTGCGCCATTTTTTTATCCATTTCGTCAGACGCTGTAGCGCCCCGGACGGTGATTCATCGCAATGATCAGGTTGACGATCACCGCGCCCAGCACCGAAGCAATCAGCATTTCAAGGCTGACCACAAACAGCGATGCCAGCACGATGCAGCAGTCCACACCCATTTGCAGTTTACCGGCGCGAATACCGTATTTGTCCTGCAGGAACAGCGCCAGAATGTTCACGCCGCCCAGACTGGCTTTGTGGCGGAACAGCACAATGAAGCCGATGCCCATAATCACATTGGCAAACAGCGTGGCGTAAAACGGCTGAAGATGATCGAAATGAACAAACAGCGGATGCAAATCAGAAAACACGGAAACCAGCGCGACAGCAGCAAAAGTTTTCAGTGTGAACTGCAAACCCATGCGACGAAAAGAGAGGTAATAAAAAGGTAAGTTGATGATAAAAAAGGCCGTACCGAATGATACCTGCGTCACGTAATGCGCCAGAAACGCCATTCCCGCCGTGCCGCCGGTCAGTGCGCCGACCTGACGCAACATCACCACACCAAAAGAGACCATCAGCGTACCGATAATGATCGCCAGCGCATCTTCAACCAGCGTGTGCCCGATGCGCGGCTGCTCAACCGGCTGTTTGATGTCGTCTACACTTGCCATAATTCCCTGTACCTCAAAATAATAATACTAAAGACTGATTTTGAGATAATTAATGAGATGGAGAGTTAAGGCAATATTCACGCATAGAATTTGCATTAAAAATCGAAAATAAGATTTTATGACGCGTTAATTATTCTTTACATGCACAGATCACGCATATTAATTCAAAATATTGCACCATTAAAGTGAGTCTGCACCAAAATAAATCACCCAAACAGTGCACCTGAAATACGCCCTTATTTTTCTCAGCTAAGCGTCAATAAGCCGTTTTCTTTTAAACGGTTAAGCACTACCGATGTTTTTACGTGGGCGACACTTTTATGGACTGACAGAATTTGGCTGATCAACATGCTTAAACCGGCTAAATCTTTCACCGCAACTTTCAGCAAATAATCCGCATCGCCAGTGGTTTTATAGGCATCAATAATGGAATCGACTTCGCCCAGCATGCTGTGAAATGCATCGACCTGTGCGGGCAAATGATTGATAAGCCTGACTTCAATCAGACCAATCATGCCTAAGTCGAGGGCTTCCGGTGCCAGACGGGCATGATAACCGAGAATGAGTTGTGCCTGTTCCAGACCAATCCGGCGGCGTGAACACTGTGATGCTGACAGTCCGACCAGCTCGCTTAATTCCTGGTTAGTCAGTCTTCCGTTGGTTTGTAATAAGGTCAGAATTTTCAGATCGTAATCGTCAATGCTGTACATGGCAGTGTTCCTGTCGCTTTAATTTTTATATGTGGATTCTTATTGCAAAAAACATTCCCACTATAACCAGTTATAAATACTTTTCGGCCGTTTTTTCTTATACTTGCGCATGATTTAAACGCAAGGAAAAAATAATGAAAAAAGTATTCTACTCTCTCGTTTTGCTGTCAGTTTTGCCCGGTCTCGCAAAAGCAGAGCCGGCATCTTCACGCCTTGAACGCGTATTACAGAAAGGCTCGCTGAATGTCTGCACCACCGGCGACTATAAACCGTATACATTTTTGAAAGAAAACGGTGAGTATGAAGGCATTGATATTGCAATGGCGGAATCGCTGGCGGCGAGTCTGGATGTGAAAGTGAACTGGGTACCGGTCACCTGGAAATCTCTGCCGGACGAAATGAGCGCAGGGCATTGTGATATCGCGATGGGCGGGATTTCGGTCACGCTGAAACGCCAGCAAAAAGCCTGGTTTGCCAACGTACTGGATCAGGACGGCAAAATCCCCCTGGTGCGCTGCGAAAATGTGCGTCAGTACCAGACGGTTGAGCAGTTAAACCGTGCCTCCGTGCGCCTGATTGAACCGGCAGGCGGTACCAATGAAGCCTTCGTACACAGCCATCTGCCAAAAGGCACGCTGACCCTGAGCGATAACGTGACCATCTTCCAGAAGCTGGTGGATAAGAAAGCGGATGTGATGATTACGGATGCTTCGGAAGCGCTGTTTCAGCAGAAACATTACCCGAAACTGTGTGCGGTAAACCCGAAGAAGCCGCTGCAATATGGCGAAAAGGCTTACATGCTGCCGCGTGATGACGTGAGCTGGAAGATGTATGTCGACCAGTGGCTGCACCTGAGCAAAGCCACTGGTGAATATCAGAAGATCGTCAGCCAGTGGCTGGCCGTGAAAAAGTAAGACTTAGTCGCCAATATAAACGCGGGCGACGCGCTCGCTGAGCTGGGTAATCAGCTCATAAGCACTGATACCGGTTGCCTGCGCAATGCGCTCAACCGGTAATTTCCCGCCCCAGAAAATCACTTCATCGCCGACCTTATCGGTCGCATCTGGCCCTAAATCGACAGTGATCATATCCATCGACACACGCCCGGCAACCGGCACTTCCCGACCATTGACCAAAACCGGCGTGCCGTTCGGCGCACTGCGCGGATAACCGTCGCCATACCCCATCGCCACCACGCCCAGGCGGGTATCACGGTTGCTGACCCAGGTACTGCCATAACCGACCGGCTCACCGGCAATATGTTCACGCACGGCGATCAGGCTGGAAGTCAGTGTCATTGCCGGTTGCAGCCCGAAATCGCTGGCCGTTCCGGTTTCCATTGGCGATACGCCGTACAAAATAATGCCGGGGCGAACCAGGTTCATATGCGATTCCGGCCACAACAAAATACCGCCGGAAGCCGCAATAGATTTTTGTCCCGGCTTGCCTTCGGCAAATTCATTAAAACAGTTCAGCTGTTTCGGTGTGGCGTTGCTTTCCGGTTCGTCCGCGCGGCAGAAATGGCTCATCATATTGACCGGCTGAACCACGTTTTTGCAGGCACTCAGACGCTGATAAAATGCATCGGCCTGTGCCGGATGAACGCCCAAACGGTGCATACCGGTATCGATTTTCAGCCAGACATTCAGCGGACGCGCGAGGTCAGCACTTTCCAGCGCATCAAGCTGTTCGAGGCTGTGAACAGCGGTATCAAGCTGATGTTCAATCAGCAACGGTAATTCGCTGGCGGAGAAAAAACCTTCGAGCAGGAGGATGGGTTTTACCACACCGGCTTTACGCAGCATCAGCGCTTCGCTAAGCCGGGAAACGCCGTAATAATCAGCGTCCTGCAAGCTATGCACCGTCTCCAGCAGACCGTGCCCATAAGCGTTTGCTTTCACTACCGCAACCAGACGACTTTGTGGCGCCAGATGACGCACCCGTTGCAGATTGTGTCGCAGAGCGCGGCGATCAATGACAGCCGTAGCCGCTTTCATTTTAAGTCCTTTGCATGAAATTGAGAGTTTCTGACAGCAAGGCTGAGAACCAAACCCCACCTAGCCTCCCCTTGTGAAAGGGGAGGGATAAATTCAAAACCCGGGAAGTTAATCCTCGTCGTATTGCGGGCCGCCATAGTTATCAAACCGCGACCACTGACCGTTAAAGGTCAGGCGGACGGTACCGATCGGGCCGTTACGTTGTTTACCGAGGATGATTTGCGCGATGCCTTTTTCTTCACTGTTATCGTGATAGACCTCATCACGATAGATGAACATGATTAAGTCGGCGTCCTGCTCAATGGAGCCGGATTCACGTAAGTCGGAGTTGACCGGGCGTTTATCCGCACGTTGCTCCAGGCTTCGGTTAAGCTGCGACAGCGCCACCACCGGCACCTGCAATTCTTTCGCCAGCGCTTTGAGCGAGCGGGAGATTTCGGCAATTTCCAGCGTACGGTTATCAGACAACGCCGGAACGCGCATCAGCTGGAGGTAGTCGATCATGATCAGGCTCAGGCCGCCGTGCTCACGGAAGATACGTCGCGCACGCGAACGAACTTCGGTTGGCGTCAGCCCGGACGAATCATCGATATACATGTTACGTTTTTCGAGCAGAATCCCCATGGTGCTGGAAATACGTGCCCAGTCTTCATCATCGAGCTGGCCGGTACGGATTTTGGTCTGGTCGACGCGCGAAAGCGACGCCAGCATACGCATCATGATCTGGTCGCCGGGCATCTCAAGGCTGAAGATTAAGACCGGTTTATCCTGCATCATCGCGGCATTTTCTGCGAGGTTCATCGCAAAAGTGGTTTTACCCATCGACGGACGCGCCGCGACAATGATCAGGTCGGATTTTTGCAAGCCTGCGGTTTTCTTGTCGAGGTCAGCATAGCCGGTTGAAACGCCGGTTACGCCGTCATGCGGGCGCTGGAACAGCTCTTCGATACGGGAGACCGTGCTTTCCAGAATACGGTCGATACTTTTTGGACCTTCGTCTTTACTGGCGCGGCTTTCGGCAATCTGGAATACTCGGGATTCGGCTAAGTCCAGCAGGTCTTCGCTGCTGCGACCTTGCGGATCATAGCCCGCGTCGGCAATTTCATTGGCGACGGAGATCATTTCCCGGACAACAGCACGTTCGCGCACAATGTCAGCGTAAGCGCCGATGTTCGCCGCACTGGGGGTGTTTTTAGAAAGCTCTGCCAGATACGCAAAACCGCCGACGGAATCCAGATCGCCTTTCTGTTCCAGCGATTCGGAAAGCGTGATCAAGTCGATTGGTTTGCTCATTTCCAGCAAACGCTGCATTTCGGTAAAAATCAGGCGGTGCGGGCGGCTGAAGAAGTCATTGCTGACCACCCGTTCGGCCACATTATCCCAGCGTTCGTTATCCAGCATCAGCCCGCCCAGAACGGATTGTTCAGCTTCCAGCGAATGCGGCGGAAGTTTCAACCCTTCCATCTGGCGATCGCGGTTTTCGTTCTGTTGATTGGTCGGTTTTTTTGCTGCCATCTGTGGATTATTTCCTGCTCTAAGCGCCTGTTTTATGAGCGTCGGGTTTCCAAAAATCGGAGCCTGACTCGCGCGACAGTATAAACCATTTCAAAAGGGTATTAACCCTTAGTGCCGAAAATCTGGATTGTCCCTGACATTTAGCCTAGGGTTGAAATCAGACTCCATCACGAGGAAAAAACATGGCAAAGCGCATCCAGTTTTCTGAAACAGGCACCCCGGACGTTCTGCAATACGTTGATTATCAGCCACAAGATCCGCGGGCAGACGAAGTCCAGGTCGAGAATAAAGCCATCGGTATCAACTATATCGATACTTATGTGCGCAGCGGTCTGTACGCACCAGCCAGTTTTCCGGCGGGTTTAGGCACGGAAGCGGCAGGCATAGTCAGTAAAGTCGGTAGTGGCGTAACGGACATCAAACCTGGCGATCGTGTGGTTTACGCACAATCCGCGCCCGGCGCTTACAGCGAATTCCATAACGTACCACAGGAAAAAATCGCCCTTTTGCCGGACGCGATCAGCTTTGAGCAGGCCGCAGCCTCCTTCCTTAAAGGGCTGACAGTTTATTATTTACTGCGCAAAACCCATGAAGTACAGGCCGGTGAAACCATTCTTTTCCATGCCGCAGCCGGTGGCGTAGGCCTGATTGCCTGCCAGTGGGCGAAAGCGCTGGGCGTAAAACTGATTGGCACCGTGGGCTCTGATGAAAAAGCCGAACGCGCCAGACAGGCCGGTGCATGGGAAACCATTAACTACCAGAAAGAAGATATCGCGACCCGCGTGGCGGAACTGACGAACGGCGAAAAAGTCGGTGTGGTTTACGATTCCGTCGGCAAAGATACCTTTGAAGAATCGTTAAACAGCCTGAAACGTCGCGGTTTGCTGGTCAGTTTCGGCAATGCGTCCGGCCCGGTAAAAGGTGTGGATCTGGCGATACTCAATCAAAAAGGTTCGCTGTTTGTGACGCGCCCTTCCCTGAATGGCTACGTGACTAACCGTAAAGAACTGCTGGAGGCGAGCAGCGAGCTGTTCTCAATGATCGCCAGTGGCGCGATAAAAGTGGATGTCAGTGACGCGCAGAAATTCCCACTGTCCGAGGCAAAACGCGCGCATGAAACGCTGGAAAGCCGCGTGACACAGGGTTCAAGTCTGCTCATCCCATAAAAGTTTCCCTGAACCAATGCAAAAAAGGCTTTCACAGTTGTGAAAGCCTTTTTTACTGCCTGACTCAGACGACCTCTGATTTCAGACGGGTACTGCTGTAGGGTACTGCCGGGTAAATCCACAGGGCGATGTCACTTAAGCGACTATTGTGTGCCTCAGCGGACTTGATGAATTCGGTTTACAGCCTGCTGGCTGCCAATGAATTCCATCCTAACAGTCACCCATGTTAAAAAATATGATTTATGCATTTTGACCGCACATTCTGACCTAGCTTGTGATCGCTAGCACATAAGCAAAAGTTATCACTGCAACGGTTACATTTTTTTGCGCTCAGAATACGGTCAGCAATCCCCATCATTTCATGCAGTTACGGAAACCGATAAAGTGAAGCTGTTATTACGGCAAGCGACGGCGACGGTATTTTGGCTCATCAGGCCGGAAAAATGTCCGGTAAATCCAGACCGCAAGCACGGCCAAAAGCAGCCACGGCAACATTTTTACAACAATCGCCAAAAACCCACCCAACATCATCAGAGCAAATGCCACGACCAGCGCCGCAACCATACCCAGTAAAGAAATGCCGGTCAGCATCAGCATAAAGAAAAAACCAAGCACGAAGAGAATTTCCAGCATCGGGTGCTCCTTAATAAGCCATGTGCGATAAGACGTAGCGTCCAAACACGCATTAACCATTACAAGAAACATGCCAGTGTGATGGGATAAATAATTGATTGAATGATAAGGAAAAAATAATTCGCAGGCACGAATGGCCTGCGAAAAGATAGTAAATTTGACTAACAGATAGCGATTTTACTCACCCTGTTTTTATGCCTGCGCCACCACTTCCTGCGGCTGAGCAACCATCTGCAACGCCTGTTCGACCACATCGATGCCCGCGCCGGCTTTATGCGCATTCTCACTCAGATGACGACGGAACTGACGCGCGCCCGGCACCCCCTGGAACAGACCAAGAATATGGCGGGTGATGTGACCGAGGTAAGTACCTTTGCTCAGTTCCGCTTCGATATACGGATACAGCGCGCGGATAATATCCGGCCCGGTTTTCAGCGGCGCATCAGAGCCGAACAGCTCGCGATCCACATTCAGCAACAGGCCCGGATTCTGGTAAGCCTCACGCCCCACCATCACGCCATCCATATATTGCAGGTGCGTTTTGGCTTCTTCGAGGGTTTTGATACCGCCGTTAATTGCCAGGGTCAGGTGCGGGAAATCACGCTTGAGCTGATATACGCGCGGGTAATCCAGCGGCGGAATTTCACGATTTTCTTTCGGACTGAGGCCCGAAAGCCAGGCTTTACGCGCATGAATAATGAAGGTATCGCAACCGCCGTTTTCTGAAACCTGACGGATGAAATCACACAGAAATTCGTAGCTGTCCTGATCGTCAATACCGATTCGCGTTTTAACCGTGACCGGAATTGAGACTACGTCGCGCATGGCTTTGATGCAGTCAGCCACCAGCGACGCCTGCCCCATCAGACAGGCACCAAACATGCCGTTCTGCACGCGATCTGACGGGCAACCGACGTTGAGGTTAATTTCGTCATAACCACGTTCTTCCGCCCGTTTTGCGCAATGCGCCAGATCAGCCGGATTGCTGCCACCAAGCTGCAAAGACACCGGATGTTCTGCATCGCCAAACCCGAGATAATCCCCTTTGCCGTGAATAATGGCGCCGGTCGTGACCATTTCGGTATACAGCAACGTCTGGCCGGTCATCAGCCGGTGAAAATGGCGGCAGTGGCGATCGGTCCAGTCGAGCATCGGCGCAACGGAAAAACGCTGGGCGGAAAAGGGAGTGGTCTGGGGCATTACGTGTTGAGTTTCTGACATCGGCCTGACATTCGCTGAAGGGGTTCGTGACGCTCCCCCCGCTTCGCGCCAGAGGGAAGGTAATCGCTGATTATACCACAGAACAAAGATTCGGCATCTTGTGCCGCTGAGCAGGCGGATGCCGACGTTGCATCACATCTGAATGGCGCATAATTCGTCGTTTTGGTGCAAGCATGATAAAATCATCGGTGGTCGCATGATGTGGCCTATTCATTCCAATCTGCGCTCAGAGACCGTTGCTATGACCCTGAATAATCCGGAAAAATTACTTTCACAAGCTGAAGAACTTTGCCAGCAGCGCAATGTTCGCCTGACGCCGCAGCGGCTGGAAGTACTGCGCCTGATGACGCAACAACCCGGTGCGATCAGCGCCTATGACTTGCTGGATCTATTGCGCGTAAGCGAACCTCAGGCGAAACCACCGACCGTTTACCGGGCGCTGGATTTTCTGCTGGAACAGGGATTTATTCACCGTGTTGAATCCGCAAACAGCTATGTTCTCTGCCATCATTTTGAAGAGCCGAGCCATACTTCTGCGCTGTTTATCTGCGACCGCTGCGGGTTAGTTACCGAAAAAACCACCGACGGCATTGAAGAGCGTCTGGCAAAACTGTCATTAGAATCCGGATTTGAGCTTCGCCATTCCGTCGTTGAAGCGCATGGCTTATGTGCAGAATGCAAAGTAGTAGAAACCTGCGACAGCCATGACCATTGCGATCACGACCACAGTATTGTGGTGAAAAAACGCTGAATGATCGGGTTTTAAGGTTTTGAAGGTGACTCGTAAGAGGAGGATGTTTTGTACAGAGAAGAGGTTGGGTACATCCGTGTACCCGTATCCTGAAGCGTTCCGGGTAGGAGCAGCTAAATCTCAGGATACGTCACTGGCACGCGAGGGGGAGTCGCGTCTTACCAGTGATATTTGTTTTTGGTTTCCCATTCATTGAGCTCTTTCTCGGCCTGATCTTTTTGATAGCCGTAACGCTCCTGAATTTTACCGACTAACTGATCACGTTTACCTTCAACCACTGTCAGGTCGTCATCAGTCAGTTTGCCCCATTGTTCTTTCACTTTCCCTTTGAACTGCTTCCAGTTACCGTCGGCTTGGTCCTTATTCATAAAATATCTCCTGTTACCTTGGGTTTTATGAACTGCATTTCGTCTTGCAGCTCGTCCTTAACACTTTAAAGGTTAGTAGAGAATCTCGATTAATCCTCCTTAAACAGGGATAAAAACCACTATTAGGATTAATCTAAAGCATGAAATAACGACAAAGCTGCGCTTATTTCTTTGAAAATAGCTGAAAAATCAGTGCGACGGAGACGAAAACCATGTGTCATGCCGCCAGTAACGACGCCATATCCAGCCCAGTGAAATCCCGCGTAACCCGAGGAATACCGTCAGCGCCAGCCACAACGCATGATTGCCCAGCAGCGGTAAAGTGAACAATGTCAGCCCGTACCCCAGCGCCGCCACCAGCATGCTGTTTCGCATATCCCGCCCACGCGTTGCGCCGATAAACATGCCATCAAGCAAATAGCACCAGACAGCCACCAGCGGCAGTATAATTTGCCAGCCAAGATATCGGTCCGCCAGCTCACGCAATTCCGGTAATGATGTCAGCGCATCAATGATCGCCCCACCCGCCAGCGCGTAAATCAGAGCAAAAAACAGCGCAACCAGCCCGGCCTGACGACACGCGGCATGCCAGACATTCAGCAGTTTTTCGCGGTTGCGGGCACCGAATGCCTCACCGGAATGCGCTTCGATAGCATAAGCAAAACCGTCAAGTGCAAACGCGGTAAATGTCAGCAGGTTCATCAACACGGCGTTGACCGCCACAATGTGGCTGCCCAGCCGCGCGCCCAGAACGGTCAGCGATGCAAAGCAAAGCTGCAACAGTAATGAGCGCAGCATGATGTCGCGGTTAAGCCCGAGAAGACGGCGCAAATTACCACGCCACGCGGAGGTGATTTCTGCGCCGGTGATACCGCGTCGTTTCATCACCCGCCAGACGAAATACAGCCCGATGAGTAGCGTGAAATACTCGGAGCTTGCCGTCGCGATGGCTGCGCCACGCACGTTCCAGCCCAGCCCGATCACCAGCCACAGATCCAGAATGATATTCAGCAAATTCCCGGCAATCAGCAAAATCACCGGCCCGCGAACGTACTGAATGCCGAGCAACCACCCGAGGATCACCAGATTCGCCAATGAAGCCGGGGCGCTGAACCAGCGGATTTCGATAAACAGCCTCGCCTGTTCAAGCACGGGCTGGCTGCCGCCGACAATGTGAAACGCCAGCTCCATCAGCGGATGACGGAATACCACAATAATGACGCCCGCCAGTACAGCCAGAAGGAAGGGTTGTACAAAAGCACGCGCCAGAAGCTGATTATCTTTCGCGCCCAGCGCCTGAGCGGTCATGCCGGTGGTACTCATCCGCAGAAACAGTAAGAGCATAAAAAGGAAAGTGGTGATCATCGAACCCACAGCCACGCCGCCGAGATAATCCGGGCTGTCGAGATGACCGATCACTGCGGTATCCACCAGGCCGAGGAGCGGCACCGTGATATTGGAAAAAATCATCGGCAATGCCAGCATCCAGAGCGCTTTATCGGCAGGGCTTAAAAAGGTGTTTTTGAGTGTGTGTCGCAGGGAATGATGTTGCATAGAGAATCTCATGCCGGAGGTTCAGGTTATGCCTGTAAATGACATCGCCCCGAAAGGGGCGATGATGAGAGAAACGCATTTCTCTTTGAATTCACATGGATGCCAGAGGCGGCCGCCATCCATATTCAATTAGTTTTAGTCTTGTCTATCTGACACAGCAATTTCTGACTTAGTCATATCTGACCGAGTAATTCGCGTTATATCAAGGCGGCAACTAAGCGAACGCCGGGAGCATACACAAGTATGTGACCGGGGTTCGCGAAGGCAGCCAACGCAGAGATAGCTCGAAGTACGAAGGTCAGATCCAGTCGCCGTTGCGGATAACACCTACGGCTAAGCCTTCAATGCTGAAATTCTGCTCGCGCAAATCCACCACGATCGGCTGAAACTCGCTGTTCTCAGGCAATAACTGCACCACACTGCCTTGTTTTTTCAGGCGTTTCACGGTGACCTCATCATCAATACGGGCCACCACAACCTGACCATTACGCACGTCTTGCGTTTTATGCACGGCCAGCAGATCGCCGTCAAGGATACCAATATCACGCATCGACATACCGCTGACACGCAGCAGGAAATCGGCGCTCGGCTTAAACATTGCCGGATCGATCTGATAGTGCCCTTCGATATGTTGCTGCGCCAGCAGCGGTTCACCGGCGGCAACGCGGCCAATCAGCGGTAAACCTTCTTCTTCTTCCATCAGCAGACGAATGCCGCGTGATGCACCGGAAACAATCTCAATAACACCTTTACGCGCCAGCGCTTTAAGATGCTCTTCCGCCGCATTGGGAGAACGGAACCCCAGACGTGATGCAATCTCTGCGCGGGTTGGTGGCATACCGGTGGTGGAGATATGATCGCGAATAAGGTCGTAGACCTCTTGTTGTCTGGTCGTTAAAGCTTTCATTCCGCCCCCTGGTTGTTTATACAGTCTTGCTGTGAGTATATACAGCTAAACGGTCAATGAAAACCTAAGATTGAATAAAAACAGGGCATAACGTTGATTCCTGGAATGCAGATTCCAAATCAGAACCATCGCGACCAAAAGATGCTGACCCAGACAAAAATCGCCAATATGATGGTCAGAAGTACGGCAGCAGAGCCGATATCTTTTGCGCGACCAGAAAGCACATGAAACTCAGGCCCGATGCGGTCTATTGCACATTCCACCGCGCTGTTGAGCAACTCCGTGACACAGACCAGCACGACGGATCCCACCAGCAGGATACGTTCAATGGTGCTGACATCAAGCCAGAAAGATAGTAAAATTAACGGGATAGCGACGCTGGCCTCCTGGCGAAATGCCGCTTCGTTTTGCCATGCCGCTTTGAATCCTTTCCAGGAATAGCCGGCCGCTTTATAAATTCGGGTAAATCCGGTGACTTGGTTCGCCATTTCGGGTACTGATCCTTAGAGTGTTTGCAGCATTTTAGCTTTTATATGACCACAGATCTCCACGGATCTTTCTGGTATCCTTGCGGCGAAATTGCTAACAAGAGGCTTCACGTTTTTATGTCAGGTTGGCGTAGACTTTATTACACATTATTGAATTTACCACTCTCATTGCTGGTAAAGAGCAAGGTCATACCTTCAGATCCGGTTACCGAGTTGCATTTAGACCCGACGCGGCCGATTTTGTACGTATTACCTTATAATTCCAAAGCCGATTTGCTGACGTTGCGTGCGCAATGTCTGGCGCAGAATCTACCTGATCCTCTTATTCCGCTGGAAATTGACGGAACCCTGCTACCAAGCCATGTCTTTATAGCCGAAGGCCCGCGCGTATTCTCTTATTACACGCCGAAGCAGGAGTCCGTAAAGCTGTTCCACGACTACCTTGATTTGCACCGCAATAATCCGGATTTAGACATTCAGATGTTGCCGGTGTCGGTAATGTTTGGTCGTGCACCGGGCCGTGAAGGTCAGGACGACACGCCGCATCTGCGCGTGCTGAACGGTATCCAGAAATTTTTCGCTGTGCTGTGGCTGGGGCGGGACAGTTTCGTCCGTTTCTCCAATACCGTTTCCCTGCGTTATATGGCGACGGAACACGGCACAGATAAGACGATTGCTCAAAAACTGGCACGTGTGGCGCGGATGCATTTCTCCCGTCAGCGTCTGGCTGCGGTTGGTCCGCGCCTTCCGGCACGTCAGGATTTATTCAATAAATTGCTGGCCTCAAAAGCCATTGAGAAAGCGATTGAAGACGAAGCCCGCAGCAAGAAAATTTCCCACGAAAAAGCCCAACAAAACGCCATCGCCCTGATGGAAGAGATTGCCGCTGACTTCTCTTATGAAGCCGTGCGCCTCTCTGACCGTGTGCTGAGCTGGACGTGGAACCGTTTGTACAAAGGCATCAACGTTAATAATGCCGAGCGTGTACGCCAGTTAGCGCTGGACGGTCAGGAAATTGTGTATGTGCCTTGCCACCGCAGCCACATGGACTATCTGCTGCTGTCTTACGTGCTCTATCATCAGGGTCTGGTACCGCCGCATATTGCCGCCGGTATCAACCTGAATTTCTGGCCGGCTGGCCCGATTTTCCGCCGTCTGGGTGCGTTCTTTATTCGTCGAACCTTTAAAGGCAACAAGCTCTATTCGACGGTTTTCCGTGAATATCTGGGCGAACTGTTCAGCCGCGGTTATTCGGTGGAATACTTTGTGGAAGGGGGGCGTTCGCGAACCGGGCGTCTGCTGGAGCCGAAAACGGGCACGCTGGCCATGACCATTCAGGCCATGCTGCGCGGCGGTTCACGTCCGATTACGCTGGTACCGATTTACATCGGTTATGAGCACGTCATGGAAGTGGGTACGTACGCGAAAGAATTACGCGGTGCGACCAAAGAGAAAGAAAGCCTGACACAGATGCTGAACGGGCTGCGCAAGCTGCGTAATCTCGGCCAGGGTTACGTGAACTTCGGTGAGCCGCTGCATCTGACCACTTACCTGAACCAGAACGTGCCAACCTGGCGTGAAGCCATCGACCCGATCGAAGCACAACGTCCAAGCTGGCTGACGCCGACAGTGCAGGATTTGGCAGAACAGATCATGGTGCGCATCAACAATTCAGCGGCAGCCAATGCCATGAACTTGTGTTGTACCGCGCTGCTGGCCTCCCGTCAGCGTTCACTGACACGCGAACAGCTGACCGAGCAAATCGACTGTTATCTGCAATTGCTGCGTAACGTGCCTTACAACGCGGATTCGACGGTGCCTGATCTGACCGCTGACCAGTTGCTTGATCACGCGCTGAACATGAATAAGTTCCAGGTTGAGAAAGACAACATTGGCGACATCATCGTTCTGCCTCGCGAACAGGCCGTGCTGATGACGTATTACCGCAACAACATCCATCATATGCTGGTGTTGCCATCACTGATTTCAAGCATTGTGATGCACCACCGCCAGGTCAGCCGCGCGGAATTACTGCATCAGGTCGAACTGATTTATCCAATGCTCAAAGCCGAACTGTTTATGCATTTCGATACGCCTGAGCTGCCACAAGTGCTGGATGTTCTGACGCTGGAACTGGCGCGTCAGCAAATCATTCACCTTGAAGATGATGAGCTGACACTTAATCCGGCCCGTATCCGCACCCTCCAGTTGCTGGCGGCTGGCGTACGTGAAACGCTGCAACGTTACGCGATTACCTTCTCCCTGCTCACCAATAACCCAAGCATCAACCGCGGGGCACTGGAAAAAGAGAGCCGGATTATGGCGCAGCGTTTATCCGTGCTGCACGGTATCAATGCCCCTGAATTCTTCGATAAAGCTGTGTTCTCGACGCTGGTCGGCACACTGCGCGCAGAAGGCTATATCAGTGACACCGGCGATGCCATTCAGGAACAAACGCGTGAGATTTACCTCATGCTCAGCGACCTGATGACACCGGATATCAAGCTAACTATCGAGAGTGCGGGAATGCCTTCTGAGCTGCCGCAAGCAACGGAGCCACCGGCTGAACCGAAGATGGATGTACGCGATACCGATCATTAACCCGTATTAGCGCCAGACATCAGATTAAAAAAACAAAACGCCCGGACTTTTTACAGAGTCCGGGCGTTTTTAATTGTTGTCGCGCAGGCTAACTTACTTAGAAATTGAAGCCTGACAGGCTCATCAGAATACCGAGGAACAACACCAGCCCGACATAATTGTTCTGGCGGAAAGCCAGGAAACAGGCATCACGTTCACGTTTAGCAATCAGCTTTTGCTGATGCACAAACAGCGCAGCAGCCAGCAGCAACGACCAGTAAAACGGTGCGCTGAGCTGGGAAAGATAACCAACAATCCCCATCAGGATCAGCGTTGCCAGTTGCAGAAGGCCGATGATCAGCGTGTCAAAACGACCAAACAGAATCGCTGTCGATTTCACGCCGATCTTCAAATCATCGTCACGATCGACCATCGCGTATTGCGTATCGTAAGCCACCGTCCAGCAGATATTTGCCACGAACATTAACCAGCAGCTAAGCGGCACACTTTCGCTCACAGCGGCATACGCCATCGGAATTGCCCAGCCAAACGCCGCGCCCAAAACCACCTGCGGCAGATGGCTGACGCGCTTCATGAACGGATAAATCCATGCCAGCGCCAGTCCGGCCAGAGACAGCCAAATGGTCATGCGGTTAAGCAGCAGAACCAGCAGGAATGACACCAGCACCAGTCCGGCAAATAATATTTTCGCCTGCTTGCCGGTGATCGCCCCGCTCGGCAATGGCCGGTGAGCGGTGCGTTTTACGTGACCATCAAACTTACGGTCAGCGTAGTCATTCACCACGCAACCGGCGGCACGCATGAAGAACACGCCCAGCACGAAGACCAGCAAAATCTTCGCAGACGGCATTCCCCCCCCCGCGACCCACAATGCCCATAACGTTGGCCACAGCAGCAGCAGTGAGCCAATCGGCTTATCAATGCGCATCAGGCGGCAGTAATCACGCCATGTGCCCTGCGTCATACTTCCTGACACTCTCTGTTCTCCTTGTTGATTAGTCTGACTCATGCCTTGCTCACTTTGCCCTCAGGGCGGTGAACCGGCGAATCCGGGAGGAAAATTTCGGTCAGCAGCAGCGGCTTGTCAGACAAACGCAGACGGGAACGGCGCGCCCATAATTCTCCCTGCTCACTGTGTAACTGGCCTAAATGAATGTAATCGCGGGACAAGTTGTTCCCGCTAAACAGATAGCGCCCCAGCGGCACCGTGCCTAAATCGACCAGCGCCAGATCCGGCCCGGTCAGCGTTTCTTCAGGAATGACCGTGCGCCCCAGCAGCCAGGGTTCGGCATCGCCAAACAGCACGATTTCGCGGATCCAGTAACGGGCACTTTCCGGCAACTGCTGTGCTTCGCTTTCACCCAGTTCTTCGCGACTGACAAAACATTCATTTTGCGGTTTCACGGTGACGGTAACACCCTGCTTTTCAAACCGGCGGGTCATGGACCCCATTTCCATCAGCCAGTCAGCCACATCCGCAGGCACCTGCGAAGGGTCGTCAAACCAGTGGATCGGGGATGGTTCGGGGGAATGGGGATCAGACATCAACGGCTCCGTAATGAAGGCATTCATACCTCCAATGAATTATCTGCCTCGCATTCTAGCGCATCAATGCGAGGCAGTAATTGCCTGATTTATTCGCGGCGCAGACGTTCGCTATTGGCAAGAAACAGTGTCACGACCAGCACAAGGATCGCGCAGGCGTAAACCAATGTGTCATAAGGACTTTTGTGGTCGACGATGATCAGGCGGATAATCGCGGTGATGCCGATGTAAATAAAATAGCGTAACGGGAAATGATAGCCCGACGAAAAATATTTAATAATCAGGGCAATAAACTCAAAATAGAGGAAGTAAATTACAATCCCTTCGATGAGCAGATATGACGAAGACTGATCGTTATTCACGAACAACACCATTGCTAAATGATAGGTTTCGCGCCCGATAAAAATCATCAGGATCGCGGCCAGTCCTAATAAGAATACGTTCAAAATTCGCTGCATAATGACGGATATCATTAATGCCCGTTTTGATCCTGCCATGTGATCTACATCCCACTTTTGTTATTAATCCCCGCAGAATACCACAGAGTCAGCACAGGAAAAGCGCCATTAAAAAAGGGCCAGCCGGTGAAGGCTAACCCTTTTATTGAGAAATATTTCGACCTGTCCCTCTAAATCATTCGGGCTGGATCCAGTCGGCAAGGGAATGAATCCCCGGGAGTATACACAAGTATGTGACCGGGGTTCATGAAGGCAGCCAACGCCGAGGCAGCGCGAAGGAAGACGGGTATTAGCGCCAGTTTTTGAAGCGGTTGATTAAACCGTTCGTGGAACTGTCGTGGCCTGTCACTTCTGAGCTACCTTCCAGTTCTGGCAGGATACGGTTTGCCAGCTGTTTGCCCAGTTCTACGCCCCATTGGTCGAAGGTGTAGATGTTCAGGATCACGCCCTGGGTGAAGATTTTGTGTTCATACATTGCGATCAACGCACCCAGGCTGTAAGGCGTGATTTCACGCAGCAGGATGGAGTTGGTCGGACGGTTCCCTTCGAACACTTTGAACGGCGCAACGTGTTTAACGTCTTCTGGTTTTTTACCCTGATCGGCGAATTCTTTCTCGACAACATCCAGAGATTTACCGAATGCCAGCGCTTCGGTCTGGGCGAAGAAGTTAGATAACAGTTTCGCGTGGTGATCGCTCAGCGGGTTATGGCTGATGGCCGGTGCGATGAAGTCACAAGGGATGATTTTAGTCCCCTGGTGAATCAGCTGATAGAACGCGTGCTGACCGTTAGTGCCCGGTTCGCCCCAGATGATCGGGCCAGTCTGGTAATCCACCGGGTTGCCGTTACGGTCAACGAACTTACCGTTAGATTCCATGTTGCCTTGCTGGAAGTAAGCGGCAAAACGGTGCATGTACTGGTCGTATGGCAGGATAGCTTCGGTTTCGGTGCCGTAGAAATCGTTGTACCAGATGCCGATCAGCGCCAGCAGTACCGGCAGGTTTTTCTCAGCCGGCGTATTCGCGAAGTGTTTATCCATCGCGTGCGCACCGCTCAGCAGTTGTTCGAAGTTATCGAAACCTACAGACAGCGCGATAGACAGACCGATTGCGGACCACAGAGAGTAACGGCCACCGACCCAGTCCCAGAATTCGAACATGTTGTCGGTGTCGATACCAAACTCGCTCACCGCTTTACCGTTGGTGGACAGCGCCGCGAAGTGTTTCGCCACGTGTTGGTTATCGCCAGCGGTTTTCAGGAACCAGTCACGCGCGCTGTGGGCGTTGGTCATGGTTTCCTGCGTGGTGAAGGTTTTTGATGCAACCAGGAACAGCGTGGTTTCCGGAGACAAATCCTTCAGCGTTTCAGCGATATGCGTGCCGTCAACGTTGGAGACGAAATGCATATTCAGGTGGTTTTTGTACGGACGCAGCGCTTCAGTGACCATGAACGGACCGAGGTCTGAACCGCCGATACCGATGTTCACCACGTCGGTGATGGCTTTGCCGGTATAACCTTTCCATTCGCCACCGATAACACGTTCGGTGAAGCCTTTGATTTTCGCCAGAACCGCATTCACTTCCGGCATCACATCTTTGCCGTCCACGACGATTGGCGTGTTGCTGCGGTTACGCAGTGCAACGTGCAGAACAGCACGGTCTTCGGTGCGGTTGATCTTCTCGCCAGAGAACATCGATTTGATTGCGCCCTGAAGGTCAGTCTCTTTCGCCAGCGCCTGCAGCTTATCCAGCGTCTCTGCGGTGATGCGGTTTTTGGAGAAATCGACCAGCATCTGGTCTTCAAACGTGGCAGAGAATTTGGAGAAACGATCACCATCTTCAGCAAACAGATGGCTAATCTGCACATCTTTCATCTTGTCGAAATGCTGCTGCAGGGCTTGCCAGGCAGCGGTCTGAGTTGGATTGATATTTTTCATAGCAATGCTCTTAGGCTGAGAATAAATATGAGGTAACTGTCCCGATTGTAGCCTGAAGTTCCCGGGAAGAGATGCCTTTTCTTGCGATAGGTTAGATCTGCTTAATCACAATGACAGAGAACAATATTAGATGAGAATCGCTCAAAATGTGGCGCATGCATTGCCTGACCGTTGACAGACGGGCGATAAACGGCTATTCCTAAGCGCCTAACTCGCGCGCTCGATGCGCGAGCCAGAAGAGGCGCGTCGCCCAGGCAGTGTATCGGAGGAGCCGAAATCCTACGAAGA
Organism: Rahnella sp. GSA61A; assembly: GCF_019969905.1. Lineage (NCBI taxonomy): Bacteria > Pseudomonadati > Pseudomonadota > Gammaproteobacteria > Enterobacterales > Yersiniaceae > Rahnella > Rahnella sp. GSA61A. The sequence goes on from NZ_JAHXYO010000027.1 coordinate 49,337, forward strand.
TACATCAGGGGGAGCGGCGCCGAGATCATAAGCCCACGGCAGGCAAATGATCGACTACAGGGGCTGAATCCCCTGGGTTGTCACCGGAACACCCAACAGGGTGTCGGCTAGGTGGGGCGCTTCTGGGTGTATCGTAGTATCTCTACGCCTGCTCCCGTTTCCCGCTCTTCCCTTTGTGCCAATTCTTATGGAATCGATGGCCGTCATGATATGGCGACCCGGACACGAGGTTTTACATGAATCACGCAGTATCCCGCAACGCCAGTCAGCAGCCTTTGGGCAATGTCATCGTCGCCAAATTCGGCGGTACCAGCGTGGCGGATTTCGACGCAATGAACCGCAGCGCGGATATCGTGCTGTCGCGCCCTGAAGTGCGTCTGGTTGTTCTCTCCGCCTCTGCGGGCGTCACCAATTTATTAGTTGAGCTGGCAGAAGGTAAAGAAACCGAACGCCGGGTGTTCCTGCTTGATGAAATTCGCCGCATCCAGAGCGCCATTATCGATCGCCTCGATAATCCCACCGTGATCCGCGAAGAAATCGGCCGCATGCTGGAAAATATCGCCATGCTGTCAGAAGCGGCGAGCCTTGCGACCTCTACCGCGCTGACCGACGAACTGGTGAGCCATGGCGAACTGATGTCCACCCTGCTGTTTGTTGAAATCATCCGCCAGCGCAACGTGCCAGTGGAATGGTTCGACGTACGTAAAATCATGCGTACCAACGATCGCTTTGGGCGCGCGGAGCCGGATACGCAGGTATTAAGCGAGTTAACCGTTCAGCAGCTACAACCGCGCTTGCAGGACGCCCTGGTAATCACACAAGGTTTTATCGGCTCAGAAGGCAAAGGCCGCACCACGACGCTTGGCCGTGGCGGCAGCGATTACACCGCCGCATTGCTGGGTGAAGCGCTGAGCGTTTCCCGTGTGGATATCTGGACTGACGTTCCGGGGATTTATACCACCGACCCGCGTCTGGTGCCGGCGGCAAAACGTATTGACCGCATTGCCTTTGAAGAAGCCGCTGAAATGGCGACATTTGGTGCCAAAGTTCTGCATCCAGCCACTCTGCTGCCCGCGGTGCGTCGCGGTATCCCGGTGTTTGTAGGCTCGAGCAAAGACCCGTCAGGCGGCGGCACCTTAGTGTGTGATACCAGCGATAATCCGCCGCTGTTCCGCGCGATAGCCCTGCGCCGCAGACAAACGCTGGTCACGCTGCACAGCCTGAGCATGCTCCATTCACGCGGTTTCCTCGCCGAAGTGTTTGGTATTCTGGCACGCCACAGTATCTCTGTGGATCTGATCACCACATCCGAAGTCAGCGTCGCGCTGACGCTGGATACCACCGGTTCCACATCCTCAGGCGACAGCCTGCTGACCACCTCACTGCTGACAGAATTATCCTCACTGTGCCGCGTGGAAGTGGAAGAAAATCTGGCGCTGATTGCGATTATCGGCAACAAACTGTCCCAGGCCTGTGGCGTCGGCAAAGAAGTGTTCGGCGTGCTGGACCCGTTCAATATCCGCATGATTTGCTACGGCGCAAGCAGCTACAACCTGTGCTTCCTGGTGCCGGGCAACGATGCCGATCAGGTCGTTAAAACTCTACACCGCAACCTGTTCGAATAATGACGGGCGCGGTATGTGAGAAGACCGGGCCATGTGCCCGGTCTTTTTTTGTCTGTACTTTTGCAAACAACAAAGACAAGGATCACCTCAATGTTAGCCAAAATAACCCGCCTGTTCCCGTTGTGGGCCGTGCTGTTATCCGTCGCGGCCTATTACTCGCCCGGTACGTTCACGCCGATCGGCCCGCATGTTTCTACCCTGCTGATGCTGATTATGTTCGCGATGGGTGTCACTCTCGAATTCGGTGATTTCAAACGCGTGCTTTCCCGACCTGGCCCGGTTGCTGCCGCCACGTTCCTGCATTATCTGATCATGCCGCTGGCGGCGTGGGTGCTGGCAAAACTGTTCCATATGCCGGCAGATTTATCGGCGGGAATGATTCTGGTGGGCAGCGTTGCCAGCGGTACAGCCTCTAACGTGATGATTTATCTTGCGAAAGGAGATGTCGCGCTTTCCGTGACGATTTCAGCAGTTTCCACACTGGTGGGGGTTTTCGCCACGCCACTGCTGACGCGTCTGTATGTCGATACGCACATTAAAGTGGATGTGGAAGGCATGCTGTTAAGCATTTTGCAGATCGTCGTCATCCCGATTTTAGCCGGTCTGATTATTCATCATCTGTTCACGAAAACCGTGAAACGTATCGAACCGCTGCTGCCGCTGTTCTCGATGGTCTGCATCGTGGCGATTATCAGCGCCGTGGTGGCGGGCAGTCAGGGCTTTATCGGTTCTGTGGGGCTGATCGTGATTGTGGCGGTGATCCTGCACAACGGCATCGGTCTGCTGAGCGGTTACTGGGGCGGGAAACTGTTTGGCTTTGATGAAACCACCTGCCGCACGCTGGCGATGGAAGTCGGGATGCAGAATTCAGGTTTAGCCGCGACGCTGGGGAAAATCTATTTCACCCCGCTGGCCGCACTGCCGGGCGCGTTGTTCTCGGTATGGCACAATCTGTCAGGTTCTTTGCTGGCCGGTTACTGGTCCGGTAAGCCGGTCAAAAAAGACTGATTTCCAGACGAAAAAGAAGATGAAAAGAAACGGGCGCCTTCCTCAGCGCCCGTTTTGATTCGTCCTACACCCGTTGCACATCATCATTCGGTTCGCGCTGCTCATCTTCCTGCTCATCCTGATCCAGCACGTTATAGGCCACTGCACAGAACAGTGAGTTCAGACGTTTCATATCCCCCAGCAACCCGAGGTGCAGCGAGCTGGTTTCGATACTCTGCACATTATGCTGATGCAGGCGATCGACGTGCGCATGCGCATAACGGCGGTCGAGAATGCGGAAACGGTGTTTGGAGCGGCGCAGACGGCGCGCACTGGTCAGATCGTTCGACAGGAAAACGCCCAGACTCAGGCGCAGGTTATCCTGCAATTTCTCATGTAAGGCATCCAGCTCCACCAGTCCTTCCGGCGAGAACGCGCGTCGGGTAGCGTGGGATTTGGCGGTGATATCGCCGGTCATGCGCTCGATAATGTCACCGGCCTGTTCGAGGTTCAGCGCCATTTCGATGATTTCAGCCCAGCGGCGGGAATCATCTTCGCCAAGTCCTTCCTTGTTGATTTGCGCCAGATACAGTTTGATGGCGGTATAGAGCACATCAACATCATCGTCGAGACGCCGCACTTCGCGATCCTGCGCCAGTTTACCGTGCATTACTTCCCGGTTGAGGATCAGCATATGTTCGACCACGTCGCCCATGCGCAAGGTTTCACGGGCGGCATTGGCCAGCGCCAGCGTCGGGGTATCAATTGCGCTGACATCCAGATGGCGCGGACGCAGACGGGGATCATCTTCAGGCACATCGGCAATCATCATCTCGCAAACCTTCGCCATCGGCGCCGTCAGCGGCACCATCGCCAGACAACGGATCAGGTTGTAGAACATGTGGAAGTAGATCACCAGTTCTTCATCCGGAATGCCAAGCCGCGCCAGTTGCGTCGACAACAGTCCGACAAACGGCAGCACAATCACCAAACCAATCAGTTTAAACAGCGTACTGCCGAGCGCCACGCGGCGACCGGCGGCATTCATTTTACTGGCGTTAATCATCGCCAGCAGCCCGCTGCCGAGGTTGGCACCGATGACCAGACAAAGTGACACTTTAAGCGAAATCACGCCGGTCGCGGCAAGGGTTGCCGTCAGCAACACCGCCGCCAGACTGGAATAGCTGATGATGGCAAACACTGCGCCGGTCAGGGCATCGAGCAGCACATCACCGGTCAGGGACGAGAATAAAACTTTAACGCCTGAGGCCTGCATGATCGGCGTCGCGGCGCCCACAATCAGCTCCAGCGCCAGTAAAATCAGCCCCAGCCCGATACCGACACGGCCCATTTGCCCCGCACGGGTTTGTTTACGGCTGAGGAAGAACGCGACACCGACGAAAATCAGCAGCGGAGAAAGCCAGGAGAGATCGAAGGTCAGAATACGCGCCATCACGGCGGTCCCGACATCTGCACCGAGAATAATCACCAGTGCCGGAGCCAGTGCTACCAGCCCCTGCGATACAAACGACGTGACCAGCAGCGCGGTAGCATTACTGCTTTGCACCAGCGCAGTAACGCCAATGCCCGCCACAAACGCCAGCGGTTTTTTCTCGACACTGTTACTCAGAACACGGCGCAGATTGGCGCCAAAGACACGCATGATGCCGGTACGCACGATGTGCGTACCCCATACGAGCAGAGAAATAGCAGACAACAAATGCAAAAGGGTTAACACGAAAGAACAGCTCCATTAACGCCAGGCATAGACCGGCCATCCTGCCTGCCGGGCGTGCTGGAGCAGGATAGCGTCTGGATTCACCGCCACCGGCTGGCCCACGCGGGTCAGCAACGGCAGATCATTATGGGAATCAGAATAAAAACTGGCTGATTGCAAAAGGGATGCGTCCTGATTGATGAGCTCCAGCAACCGCGAGACTTTTCCCTCGCGATAGGTCATCGTCCCTCGTGTGGCGCCGGTAAAACGCCCGTCTTTCATTTCAACACCAATCGCCAGCGTTTCATCAACACCGAGAAAACGGGCAATCGGCTGCACCAGATGTTCACCGGACGCGGAAATAATTACCGTCCGGTCGCCCTGTGAACGGTGAGCAGCCAGACACTCACGCGCCTGCGTGTAAACACGCGGGGCAATCACATCCTGAATATAATTCGCAACCATCGCCGCGACATCACGTTGACTGCGGCCGGACAGCGGCACCAAAGTGCAGCGCATGTACTCCTGCATATCCATCTGACCGACAGCATATTGCTGCATCAGCGCGGCATCTTGTTGCAGAAAAGCCTGCTCATCGGCCACCCAGCCATTTGCCACCATGTAGGCTGACCACAAACTCGAACAGTCGCCGCTAATCAGGGTTTCATCGAGATCAAACAGCGCCAGTTTCATGCAACTTCCCGTAACGTAACAAGATCTAACTGTAGACCAATATCGCTGCCATCGGCGCGAAGTGAGGCCACAGAACGGTTTAAGACATCCACAGAAAGCTCAACTCCGTGTGCTAAAACGCGATAACGCACGACGTTGCCAAGCAGACTGTGGCTGATAATTTTAGCCGGAATGCCTTCAATCAGCTCGCATATTGTGACCGACTCCGGACGGATGGCGACACGGCCCGTGTAAGTTATGCCGGTCAGCGCCATCGCCTGTTCAGGGCTTAGCAGGTTGTAGCTGCCGATAAAGCCCGCAGCAAACGCATCCACCGGTTCAGTATACAGGGTTTCGGCATCGGCATTTTGGACGATTTGCCCTTTGTTCATCAGCACAATCCGGTCGGACATGGTCAGCGCTTCTTCCTGATCGTGGGTCACGAAAATCGCCGTCAGATTCATTTCACGCTGAATACGGCGGATTTGCTCACGCAGATGCTTACGGATACGGGCATCGAGCGCGGAAAGGGGTTCGTCGAGCAGCAACAGGCGCGGCTGCGTAACCAGTGAACGCGCCAGTGCCACACGCTGACACTGACCACCGGAAAGCTGATGCGGATAACGTTTTGCGTAATCGTTCATTTCCACCAGTTCCAGTACTTCACCGACGCGCCGGTGCAGCTCTGACGCCGGTATCTTTTGCATTTTCAGGCCGAACGCGACATTGGCTTCAACCGTCATATTAGGAAACAGCGCATAGCTCTGGAAGACCATGCCGATGCCGCGCTGTTGTGGCGGCAGCGGCACAATATCCTGCCCCTGAATCAGAATTTTTCCGCTGTCGACGGAAGTCAGACCGGCCAGACAGCGCAGCAGCGTGGATTTTCCGCAGCCGCTTGGCCCCAGCAGTGTGACGAATTCTCCCTCTTCTGCTGAGAAATCGATGTTGTTGAAAATCTGCGTCGGACCGTAAGACTTGTTGAGTTGAGTAACCTGCAAATACGACATAATCAGCTCTTTCCTTTGTTCAGCATGTTCGCCACCCAGGTGAAAATCAGGACGACCATGAAATAGGAGATGACCAATGCGCTGGTAAAATGGCCGCTGCCATTACGCATGTTATAGAGGTAAACCTGAACCGTTTCATAACGGCTGCCCGCCAGCAGATTGGCGAACACAAACTCCCCGATCAGGAAGGAAAACGACAGCAGGACGGCAATCATTCCGCCTTTGCGTAAGTTAGGCAAAACCACCAGCAGCGCCGCTTTCCAGGTGCTGGCACCGAGCAGATGTGCAGCATCCATCAGGTCACGCAGGTTGATCGCCTGCATGTTGTTAGAAATAGCGCGATAGATAAACGGCAGCGCGATGGTGAAGTAACAGCCAATCAGGATCCACGGCGTACCGGTGAGCGCCAGCGGTTCAGCGGAATAGAGTTGCATCAGGCCCACCGATGACACCACCGGCGGCACGGCGAACGGCAGCAGGATCAGGATATTCATCAGTGCATCGAGCTTAGGGAAATAGTAAGCAATCACAAACATTAGGGGCAGGATCAGCACCAGCGACAGAAAAAGTGTGCCGAAACACACCAGCAGCGAATGCCAGAGCGCAATCAGGAAGCGCGGATCGCTCCACAGTTCCACCAGCCATTTCAGCGTAAAGCCGCTCGGTAAAATGGTCGCCCCCCATTCCAGCACCAGCGCATAGACCAGCGTCGCCAGCAGCGGCAACATCAGGACAATCAGTAAAATCCAGATCACCACACGGTGGTAAATTGCTTCAGACCGCGACATCTTACGTTCCTTTTTCTGCCCGTCAGCTGCGCTGACTGAGATAACTTTTACGCAATAACCACTGATGGATCAGCGTGATAAAGGCCATCAGCACCACCAGCAACATCGCCAGCGCGCTGCCCATATTCGGATCGAGAGAAATATCCCCCGAGACCAACGCCGCGATACGCACCGGCACCACGTTAAAGTTACCGGTGGTCAGCGCATACACCGTGGCATACGCGCCAAGGGCATTGGCGAGCAAAATAACGAAGGTGCCGAGCAAGGCCGGGAACAGTACCGGAATACCGATATGACGCCAGTAACGCCAGCGTCCCGCGCCCAGCAAGGCCGCTGACTCGCGCCAGTCCTCCCGTAACGCATCAAATGCCGGATACATCAGCAACACGCCGAGCGGGATCTGGAAATAGGTATAGAGCACAATCAGGCCATCTTTTGAATAGAGGTCGAAGTGTTCCATCAGGCCATATTTTTTCAGCAGCAGCGTCAGACAACCATTCAGGCCAAGCAGGATAACGAAGGCGAAGGCCAGCGGTACGCCCGCAAAGTTGCTGGTCATGTTAGTAAACGACATCACAAAGTCGTGCAGCTTTGTCGGGCCAAGCTGGCGAAGTGAGTAACTACCCACTAACGCAATAAGCAAACCGTATAAACTCGACCAGATGGAAATATCCAGTGAGAAACGCATAGCCTGTAAATAGAACGGTGATGTCAGAATGTCGGTGTAATTGCCCAGTCCCCAGGCTTCATAGGTTTCGCTGTAAAAGCTGCTCACCGCAATCCATGTCAGCGGCGCCAGCTGAAAAGCGATGAAAAACACCAGAAACGGCAGCATAAACAACGCCGCAATCCACTTAGCTTTCATCGGGTATCCTCTAAAAGTGACGGGATTCAGGCCAGTAATGCCGCGCAATGTGGCTTGTCGTGGGCAATATTGAGGATCTGACAAACAGTTCCGCATAACTCCGTCTGCAACGGTGCGGCCTCTTTGAAGCTGAACGCACTGCCGAAGACGAACAGCGGCACCTGACGCTCCTCCGGCAAAATACCGCCGTGGCTGCGGTCATCATTCATACCGTGATCCGCAGTCACGATCACCTGATAACCGGCGTCCAGCCAGTCGCCCAGATAGCGCGACAGGATGCCGTCTGCGGTGCGTGCTTTGTTGCGGTATTGGGGCGTCGACAGGCCAAATTTATGCCCGGCATCATCAATGTTCATCGGGTGGATCAGCAGGAAGTCGGGATCATGACGACGACGCAGGCTTTCGGCGTCATCGAACAGATGCGAATCAGGGTAACTATCATCGTAATAAAAATGGCCGTGCTGGATGGTCAGCGAGTCATCGCTGGTGTGTCGGTCACGCGGCGGGTCAAACGGCGTGCGGTTATACAGCTCGCTGACCCAGTGATAAGCCGCAGCAGCCGTCGTCAGGCCAGCGTCGCGGGCATAGTGGAAAATACTACGTTGAGTCGATAACCGGTCAACGTGGTTGTGAACAATGCCACTCACCACCGGCGTGATACCGGTGAGAATGCATTCATAAAGTGGCCGGGACAGCGAAGGCAATTCGCATTCCAGTTGATACAAGCGGCCGCGTCCTGCGGCACACTGGGCTTGCAGATAACCCATTGCGTCGCGGCCGACCTGATAATTCAGCCCGTCGAGTACTACCAGAATGCTCTTCATACCATGTCTACCTTTCATTTCTTACAGGTGTTGTTATTAACCAATGCTTTCGCTGTCCGGTTTTTCTTATTTTTTAATCAATTACTGCTGCATGTTGATCATGACGTTTTCCTGCCACAGACGCGGCAAGGTTTTCGCGCTCTTATCCCAGGCAGCCGGATCTGCAATCGGGTGCGCATTTTTGTATTCGCTGGAAGGCAGCAGTTTGGCTTTTGCATCGTCTGGCAGCGTGATGTGATCGGCACGGATTGGACGGGCATAGCCTTGTGCCAGATTGATCTGACCGGCATCAGAGAAGATGTATTCACGCGCCAGTTTGGCGGCGTTCGGATGTTTGGCGAATTTGTTGATGATCGTGGTGTAACCGGACGTGATAGTGCCATCAGATGGGATCACCACGTCGAAGCGGGTTTTGTCGATTTTGTCGCGATAGCTCAGACCGTTGAAGTCCCAGACTACGCCAACCTGCACTTCACCTTTTTCCAGAGACGCGATGACCGGGTTAGTCAGGCTCAGACGCCCTGCTTTCGCCAGTTTGCCAAAATATTCCAGACCTGGTTTCAGGTCCTTTTCATTGCCGCCCATCGCGTAAGTTGCCGCCAGCACGCCATTTGCGGCCTGCGCTGCGGTGCTCACGTCACCGATAGTCACTTTGTATTTGCTGTTTAGCAGATCAGCCCAGCTGTGTGGCTCATCTTTCACCTGCGATTTATCAATGATGAAGGCGATAGTGCCGGTATAAGCAAGTGCCCACATACCCTCTTTATCTTTTGCCCAGTCTGGTACCTGATCCCAGGTGGTCGGTTTATAGGGCTGAGTCACGCCTTTTTGCACGGCAACGGGTCCAAAAGCTGCACCCACGTCGCCAATATCAGCACTGGCATTGTCTTTTTCTGCCAGGAATTTCGCGATCTCCTGTGCCGAACTCATATCGGTATCGCTATGTTTCAGGCCATACTTGGTGCTCAGATCACTCCAGGTTCCTTTCCAGTTCGCCCAGTCATCAGGCATACCGACACTGTTTACCGTTCCTTCGGCTTGTGCCGCTTTCAGGAGTGCAGCAGGAGGTTCAGCGGCAAATGCCGATGAAGCGGAGAGGACAAGCGCGCTGGTTAACACAGAAGCGAACAACTGTTTCATAACGGATGCTCCGGATGGTAGTGTGTGTGAAGTGCTGGTCTAGTCCAGCAAGAACCAAGCCAATCTAACGCTCAATTGTGATAATTATATGTCAGCGCGAAAAAGCAGCAGTTTTAAGCTTATCGCTGTTAACAAGCGCACATTATTTACACGATGAAAGTTCAGATTGGTGCAAAAACGCACTGAAATGAGGCTTGCTGACCGATGAGTGAATCGCAGACTACCCTTGCCGTTATCTGCAAGGCATTAAGCGAAAGTATTGCGGCCGGGGCATTTTCTGCCGAGGGAAGGCTGCCTTCTGAGCGCACGTTGAGTGAACAGTTTTCCACTACCCGTATTACATTACGGGAAGCATTGAGCCAGCTTGAGGCCCAGGGTCTGATTTACCGGGAAGTACGCCGGGGCTGGTTTGTTTCCCCGCCACGCATTGTCTACAACCCGCTGCAAAGAAGTCACTTTCACGCAATGGCGAAAGATCAGGGGCGCAGCGCAAAGACCACAGTGATTAATGCGAAGCACTGTATTGCCAGCGATACGGTGTGTCAGAAGTTATTGTTGCCGTCAGAGAGTGAGGTCATTTGCATCCGGCGGTTGCGTTATATCGATAACCGCCCGGTTTTGTACGTCGAGCACTATCTTAATCCTCTGTATTTTCAGGGCATTCTTGACGCGGATCTCACGACATCGCTGACTGATTTGTACGCATCCCGCTATGACATCCATTACGGACGCGTGCGTTTCGACATGGTGCCGACATTGCTGCCTGAAGAGGCGTCACATGCGCTGAAAGTGGCTCCCGGCAGTCCGGCGCTGTTTATTACGCGTATTAACCGCGACCAGCACGACCGGGTTATCGACTGCGATTTAGAATACTGGCGCTATGACGCGCTGCACATTGATGTGGAAGTGAGTTGATTTAAGTGGAAAAAAACACCGATGGGATACCCTAAATCATTCGAGATGAATTAAGGCGGCAACTGAATGAACCCCAGGAGCTTACTGAAGTAAGTGACTGGGGTTCGTGATGGCAGCCAATGCAGAGTCAACTTGAAGGATGACGGGTATTAGTCGGCGTCGTAACCTAAGTTCGGCGCCAGCCAGCGCTCCACTTCGGCGACCGGCATATTTTTACGTGCCGCGTAATCTTCGACCTGATCACGCTGGATTTGTGCCACGGCGAAGTATTTGCTGTCAGGGTGGCTGAAATACCAGCCTGACACCGCAGCACCCGGCCACATCGCAAAGGATTCGGTCAGTTGCATACCGGTATTGGCTTCCACATCCAGCAGCTTCCAGATTTGCCCCTTTTCAGTGTGTTCAGGACAGGCCGGGTAACCGGGCGCCGGACGTATTCCCTGATAATTCTCGCGGATCAGCTCTTCGTTGCTCAGATTCTCGTTGGCGGCAAAACCCCAATACACCTTGCGCACTTTCTCATGCAGGTATTCCGCAAACGCTTCTGCCAGACGGTCAGCCAGCGCCTTGATCATGATTTTATTGTAATCATCATGCTGTTTGTCATACGCCTCGGCCAGCGCATCCTCCTCCAGCCCGCCGGTTACAGCAAATGCCCCCATGTAATCTTTCTTGCCGCTGGATTTCGGTGCGACAAAGTCAGCCAGGCAATAGTTGGCGAAATCGGTTTTTTCCGTTTGCTGACGCAGATGATGGCTGACCACCAGCACGTCTTCGCGGCGTTCATCGCTGTAGATTTCGATGTCATCGCCTTTGCGGTTTGCCGGGAAGAGACCGACGACGCCGCGTGGGTTGAGCAATTTCTCAGCGCAAAGTTTATCGAGCAGGTCATTGGCATCTTTGAACAGGCGTTTCGCTTCTTCGCCGACAACTTCATCTTCAAGAATGCGCGGATATTTACCTGCCAGCGACCAGGTCATGAAGAACGGCGTCCAGTCGATGTAATTGCGCAGTGTTTCAATGCTGGCTTCGACTTTCTGGATGCCCAGACGATGGACCACCGGTGGCGTGTAAGCTTCCCAATCGATAAAAGTAGCGTTGTCGCGGGCCACTTCAAGACTCACTGGCGGCGTGCGCGGCTTTTTACGACCATGCTGGATACGTACAGTGTCGTACTCTTTACGTGTACGTTCGATAAACGCGTCCCGCTGATCTTTTGACAGCAACGCAGACACCACGCCGACAGAACGCGAGGCGTTTTGCACGTAGCAGGTCACACCACTGTAATTTTTTTCGATTTTCACCGCAGTGTGCGCTTTCGATGTGGTTGCGCCGCCAATCAGCAACGGCATGGTAAAACCACGCCGCTCCATTTCTTTCGCGACGTTGACCATTTCATCGAGTGACGGCGTAATCAGCCCGGAAAGCCCGATGATATCGACGTTTTCTTCGATGGCGGTTTTCAGGATTTTGTCCGTCGGCACCATTACACCGAGATCGATAATCTCGTAGTTATTACATTGCAGCACCACGCCAACGATGTTTTTACCGATGTCATGGACATCGCCTTTGACCGTGGCCAGCAGGATTTTGCCGTTGGTCTGGCCCTTTTCCTTGCTGGCTTCAATGTATGGCTCCAGATAGGCCACAGCCTGTTTCATCACGCGCGCGGATTTCACCACTTGCGGCAGGAACATTTTACCGGCACCAAACAGGTCGCCGACGACGTTCATACCGTCCATCAGCGGGCCTTCGATCACTTCGATAGGACGCGCGGCCAGCTGACGGCACTCTTCGGTATCCAGTTCGATAAATTCGGTAATACCTTTCACCAGCGAGTATTCGAGGCGTTTTTTCACGTCCCAGCTGCGCCATTCCGCCTGCTGCTTATTCGCTTCTCCATCGTCCTTGCTGCCACGGTATTTTTCAGCCAGTTCAAGCAGGCGCTCAGTACCATCATCGCGGCGGTTGAGGATCACATCTTCGACGGCGTCGCGCAGTTCAGCCGGTAAATCATCATAAATCGCCAACTGACCGGCGTTGACGATGCCCATATCCATACCGTTGCGGATGGCGTGATACAGGAAGACGGCGTGAATGGCTTCACGTACCGGTTCGTTACCGCGGAAAGAGAATGAAACATTGGAAACACCGCCGGAAATCAGCGCATGCGGCAGTTGTGCTTTGATATCGGCGCAGGCTTCGATGAAATCGACGGCGTAGTTGTTGTGTTCGTCAATGCCGGTCGCCACCGCAAAGATATTCGGGTCAAAAATGATGTCTTCCGGCGGGAAGCCGACTTTTTCAGTCAACAGCTTGTAGGCACGGCGGCAGATTTCAATTTTGCGGGCGCGGGTATCCGCCTGCCCGGTTTCATCGAATGCCATGACCACAACGGCCGCGCCGTACCGGCGTACCATACGGGCGTGGTGCAGGAAGGCTTCTTCGCCTTCTTTCATGGAAATGGAGTTAACAATCCCCTTGCCCTGAATGCATTTCAGGCCTTTTTCGATAACATCCCATTTGGAGGAGTCGATCATGATCGGCACACGGGCGATATCCGGTTCACCGGCAATCAGGCTGAGGAAACGCACCATTGCCGCTTCGGCGTCGAGCATCCCTTCATCCATGTTGATATCGATGATTTGCGCGCCACTTTCTACCTGCTGACGGGCTACCGCCAGCGCTTCCGCATACTTTTCTTCTTTAATCAGTCGCTTGAAACGAGCAGAACCGGTCACATTAGTACGTTCACCGACGTTCACAAACAGCGTCTGTGGATCGATGGTCAGCGGTTCCAGCCCTGCCAGACGACAGGCAACAGGAATGGTCGGTAAAGCGCGGGGCGGTACGCCTTCCACGGCTTTCACCATCGCCGCGATATGCGCAGGCGTGGTACCACAGCAGCCACCGACAATGTTCAGAAAGCCCGAGCGTGCCCATTCGGCAATATGCTCAGCCATTTCTTTGGCTTCGAGATCGTATTCACCGAAAGCATTAGGTAAACCGGCGTTCGGGTGCGCGGTGACATAACATTCTGCAATACGAGATAACTCAGCGACATACTGACGTAACTCATCCGGACCCAGCGCGCAGTTAAGGCCAAAGGTGAGCGGTTTAACGTGACGCAGCGAGTTATAAAAAGCTTCGGTTGTCTGGCCAGATAAGGTGCGGCCGGAAGCATCAGTAATCGTGCCGGAAACCATGACAGGCAATACGATGCCCATTGCTTCGAATTCACTTTCTACTGCGAACGTCGCGGCTTTGGCGTTGAGAGTATCAAATACGGTTTCGATCATGATCAGGTCGGCACCGCCTTCGATCAGTGCCCGGGTGGATTCGCGATAGGCTTCAACCAGCTGATCGAAAGATACGTTACGAAATGCGGGATCGTTAACATCCGGGGAAATCGACGCCGTCCGGTTGGTCGGGCCTAAAACCCCGGCAACATAACGCGGTTTATCCGGCGTACGGGCGGTCCACGCATCGGCACATTGACGCGCCAGCCGCGCAGCTTCATAGTTAATTTCAGCCGACAGCGATTCCATATGGTAGTCAGCCATTGCAATCGTGGTGGAGTTGAAGGTGTTGGTTTCGAGGATATCTGCACCAGCAGCAAGATAACCGTTATGGATCTCGACGATCACGTCTGGTTTGGAGAGCACCAGAAGATCATTATTGCCTTTAAGATCGCTTTCCCAGTCAGCAAAACGCTCACCACGGTAATCTTCTTCTTCCAGACGATAGCTTTGGATCATGGTGCCCATACCGCCATCCAGAACCAAAATGCGCTGTGCCAGCTGCTTATGTAGCGCCTCAACTCGATTAGTCACTTTCACCTCATCACCCATCACGCACACCCGGCAAATTGTTCATTCATGCGCCGGAAATCATGGTCAACATCCTAGCATACCTTCCTCAGCCAAAAGCCCGCACCGACGTGAGACTTTTTCAATTCGGGAAGACATCCCGCAAACGCAGTGCAACACATCGGATGAGCGTAAAGGCAGGTTGCGATCCATACTGTAAAAACGAAAACCAATTCCAAAAATGATTTTTCTTCGCCAGCTTTTGGCGCATCTTACAAGGAACAGGCTCATGGCAACGTCCGTAACGGCTCCGGCCAAACGTGCTAAGAAAACCAAAGCCGCGGCTGTAACCGGCAGCGCAGCGACCGGGCAGGTGCAGTCCCTGACACGTGGCCTTAAGTTGCTGGAATATATCGCTGAAGCCCAGGGCAGCGTGGCACTGACCGATCTCGCCCAGCAGGCGGGTTTACCCAATTCCACCACCCACCGCCTTCTGACCACCATGCAACAGCAGGGATTTGTCCGTCAGGTCGGCGATTTGGGCCTGTGGACCATTGGCTCACATGCTTTTATCGTAGGAAGCAGTTTCCTGCAAAGCCGGAATTTACTGGCAATGGTGCATCCGATGTTACGCCGCCTGATGGAAGAATCCGGCGAAACGGTGAATCTGGCGGTGCTGGATCACAGTGATTATCAGGCGATCATCATCGATCAGGTGCAGTGCAATGCCCTGATGAGGATGTCAGCGCCGATTGGTGGCAAATTACCGATGCATGCGTCGGGTGCCGGTAAAGCATTTCTTTCGACGTTGCCGGAAGAGCGTCTGGCAAAACTGCTACATAAAATAGGCCTGCACAGCTATACGCCCCTGACAAAAACGTCTCCTGTGAATCTGAAGCAGGAGTTGGCGGATACCCGTAAACGCGGCTATGCCTTTGATGATGAAGAGCATGCGCTCGGACTGCGTTGTGTGGCAACCTGCATTTACGACGAACACAACGATGCCTATGCGGCGATTTCAATCTCGGGCCCGGTTTCACGAATCACCGATGACCGCGTGACGGAACTGGGTGCACTGGTGATTCATGCGGCGAAAGAAATCACGCAGGCCTACGGCGGTGGAAAACACTGAGAAAGATGCTGAAATCCCACCATTATCCGGGAGGATTTCAGCAAATTAACGCTGGCTAAAACGCCGGGAACGACGATACGCAAAAACATCTTCGACGTGCCCTTCACGGATACGCTGTTGCAAACCGCGCCAGTAACCGGCGCTAAACAAATCGTCGTGTAGCGTTTCAAAGATTTGACCAAGGCGTTTGTCGCTGCAAAGGAAATGCCGGAATTCTTCCGGGAAAACATCGCCCGGAGCAATGCTGTACCAGGGTTCGCTGGCCAGTTCATCCTCCGGGTAACGGGGTGCGGGAATATCGCGAAAATTAACTTCAGTCATGTAGCAGATTTCATCGTAGTCATAAAACACCACACGACCATGACGGGTCACGCCAAAATTCTTAAACAACATGTCGCCGGGGAAGATATTCGCCGCAGCCAGTTGTTTGATCGCATTGCCGTATTCTTCAATCACGTCATGAAGCTGCGTATCGCTGGCCTGTTCCAGATATAAATTCAGCGGCGTCATACGCCGTTCAATGTACAGATGCCGGAGCGCAATGCTGTCCCCCAGATCTTCTATCTTGGCAGGTACTTCGCGCTGTAGTTCAGCCATCAGTTCAGGGCTGATGTTTTTCTTCGGCAGAACAAAGTGCTCAAATTCCTGGGTATCGGCCATCCGCCCGACGCGGTCATGCTCTTTCACCAACTGATAGCAGGCTTTGACCTGTGCCTCCGTCACTTCTTTCTGCGGCGCAAAATTATCTTTTATCACCTTGAACACGCGGTCACTGCCAGCCAGGGTAAATACCAGCATGACCATGCCCTTGACCCCCGGCGCAATAATAAAAGACTCGTCGGTTTGCGCCATAAAGTGCAAATGTTCACGGTAACATTCTGTTTTTGCGTGCTTTTGACAACCGATAGCGCTGTACAGCTCAGCCGTGGTTTTGGCCGGTAAAATCTCACGTAACCATTCAACCAGCGCACCGGGCTGCGGGGCATACACCATAAAATATGAGCGGGCAAAGCCAAAGACTATGCTGGCATCGTTGCTTTCCGTCAGACAGGCATCAACAAATAACTCATTCTGATGACTAAGATGCACCGGCAATAACAGCGGGAATATCTGTGAAGCACATCTGATTTTGCCGATTATCCACGCGGCTTTATTGCGATAAAAAATCTCGGTAGCGATCTCAATATCAGCATCCGCAAGCCACTCTGCGGGGAAGCGTTGCTTTAATGCAGTGGCAATATAATCCACATCACGGTTCGCATCCTCCCACGGTAAGCGCACCGGCAGGTCATCAAGGACTTTTACCAGCGTGGCAAAGAAATTACCCTGAACCGGGTAGAGGCGTGACAAAGGACGGGCACAATGTTGCTGACGCCGGGAGGACTGCTCACTGAAAATAAAAAGTTTGTCCGCTGTCAGATCGCGATGTTTGAAAATCCGGCAATAGACTGAATTAAAAAAGCTTTCAGCGATTTCAGCCCTCGGATAATCAGGCAGTAATCCGGAGTAACATTCCTTTATGCGGATCAGAAACGCGGCATCATAAAAACGCTGGCCGGTAATGCATTTGAGCTGGGCGACAACCAGACCGACATGGTGGTCATACAAATGGATACGTTGCTTCATCGCTGCCTGTACCGCTGACCAGTCGGCATTTTCAAAGCGCTGCTGCGCCCCCGATGTCACTTCGAGAAAGCGGCCGTACTGGGCGTCGAACCCCTGTAAAATAGTCTGCGCAATCAACAGCTCTATACGCATAGTGGCGACTCCCTGAGGAAAGAGACCCGGCTTTCACCAGGTCTGATGAGCATCAGTGTGACGTCGGAGAAAACTGCTGTTCTTCGGTAGAGCCGGTGAGTGCGGTGACCGAGGAGCGACCGCCCTGAATAATGGTGGTGACTTTGTCGAAATAGCCGGTTCCGACTTCCTGCTGATGAGAAGCAAAGGTATAGCCGCGATCTATGGCCGCAAATTCCGGCTCCTGCACTTTATCCACGTAGTGCTTCATCCCCTCGCCCTGTGCATAAGCATGGGCAAGATCGAACATGTTGAACCACATGCTGTGAATGCCCGCCAGCGTAATGAACTGATACTGGTAACCCATCGCGGCCAACTGGTCCTGGAAACTGGCGATGGTTTTATCGTCGAGATTCTTCTTCCAGTTAAACGATGGCGAACAGTTATAGGCCAGCAATTTGCCCGGGAATTTAGCGTGGATGGCCTCAGCAAAACGCTGAGCCAGTTTCAGATCAGGCGTCGATGTCTCGCACCACACTACGTCGGCATAAGGTGCGTACGCCAGACCGCGACTGATGGCCTGCTCAATACCGGCGTTCGTCCGGTAGAAACCTTCATGTGTTCTTTCGCCGGTAATAAACTGGCTGTCATACGGGTCGCAGTCCGACGTCAGTAAATCTGCCGCATCGGCATCGGTACGTGCCACCAATAACGTCGGCACACCAAGAACATCGGCGGCAAGACGCGCGGAAATCAGCTTCTGTACGGCTTCCTGTGTCGGCACCAGAACTTTGCCGCCCATATGCCCGCACTTCTTCACCGCAGCAAGCTGATCTTCAAAATGAACGGCGGCAGCACCGGCTTCAATCATGGATTTCATCAGTTCAAAGGCATTGAGTACGCCACCAAAACCGGCTTCAGCGTCCGCCACAATCGGCAGGAAATAGTCGGTATAGCCAGGCTGCCCGGGCTCAATGTTATTGGCCCACTGGATCTGATCAGCGCGACGAAAAGTGTTGTTAATCCGCGCCACAACTTCAGGCACCGAATTCACAGGATACAAAGACTGGTCGGGATACATACTGGAAGCCGTATTGGCATCCGCGGCAACTTGCCATCCCGAGAGATAAATGGCTTCGATACCCGCTTTTGCCTGTTGTAAGGCCTGGCCACCTGTCAGCGCGCCGAGGCAATTCACATACCCTTTACGCGATGCGCCGTGGAGTAAATTCCACAGGCGGGCAGCTCCGTGCTGAGCCAGCGTACACTCCGGATTGACTGAACCCCGCAGGCTGATCACTTCTGCCGCCGTGTAAGGTCGGGTGATATTTTTCCAGCGTGGTTGGCTCCACGTTTCTTCAAGCTGCTGAATTTGCTGAGTACGGTTCGTTTTCATGGCAAATACTCCGGTCTTTTTATGTGTAGGGTAAGAAGGATCAGGCCAGCAGCTGATAGCCCGGCAGGGTCAGGAAGTCGATTAACTCATCTTGTGTGGTGATTTTTTCCATCAAGGCAGCCGCCTGCGTGAAACGACCGGCGCTGAAACGTTGTTCGCCCAACTCCTGCTGAATAACCAGCATTTCTTCGTTCAGCATGCGGCGGAATAACGGCTTGGTGACGGGTTGTCCGTCATTAAGCGTTTTGCCGTGGTGGATCCATTGCCAGATGGATGTGCGGGAGATTTCAGCCGTGGCAGCATCTTCCATCAACCCGTAAATCGGGACGCAGCCGTTGCCAGAAATCCAGGCTTCAATGTATTGCACTGCGACACGAATATTGGCGCGCATCCCCTCTTCAGTACGCTCGCCGGAACAAGGTTCGAGTAATTGCTCTGCAGTAATTTCGGCATCTTCTTCACGCAGTACATCCAGCTGGTTTGAACGGTTGACGAGTGCCTTATCGAATACCTCAAGCACTGTGTCTGCCAGCCCAGGATGGGCGATCCAGGTACCATCATGTCCGTTATTCGCTTCCAGCTCTTTGTCTGTCCGGACTTTGTTCAGCACCCATTCGTTGCGTTTAACGTCTTTGCTGGGAATAAAGGCCGCCATTCCGCCCATCGCAAATGCTCCACGCCGGTGACAGGTTTTAATCAGCAGCCGGGAATAAGCATTTAGAAAAGGCTGAGTCATCGTTACGGACTGACGGTCAGGTAATATACGGTCAGCATGATTCTTCAACGTTTTGATATAACTGAAAATGTAATCCCAGCGACCACAGTTCAATCCGACAATGTGATCGCGCAAGTGGTAAAGGATTTCGTCCATCTGGAAAACCGCAGGCAGGGTTTCAATCAGCACCGTGGCTTTAATCGTGCCCCGCGCCAATCCCGCATAATCCTCGGCAAAACTGAAGACCTGGCTCCACCAGTCAGCCTCATGATAAGACTGCATTTTTGGTAAATAGAAATAGGGGCCACTGCCTTTTGCCAGTAATGCGCGATAGTTATGGAAAAAGTACAAAGCGAAGTCGAACAACGAACCGGGAATAGCTTCACCCTGCCAGTTCACATGCTTTTCAGGTAAATGCAGGCCACGTACACGACAAATCAGAACGGCAGGATCAGGTTTGAGCTGATAAATTTTCCCGGATTCATTGGTGTAGCTGATACTCCCGTTCACCGCATCGCGTAAGTTAATCTGCCCTTCTATAACTTTCTGCCAGTCCGGTGCCAGAGAGTCCTCAAAATCCGCCATAAAGACTTTTACATTGGCGTTCAGCGCATTGATCACCATCTTGCGTTCGACAGGACCAGTGATTTCTACCCGGCGATCCAGTAAATCAGCCGGAATGCCCCGTACCTTCCAATCTGAATTTTTTATGGAATGCGTTTCCGAAATAAAATCAGGCAACACCCCCTGATCTATCTTCTGCTGTACGGCAATGCGATCGGCCAGTAATCGATTTCGCAGCGGGGTAAAACGGACAACCAGTTCGGATAAAAAATCCACGGCTTCTTCGGTCAGAATTTGCGCTTCGTTTTCACCAAAACGGCGCGTAAAACCAAGCTGACTGCGGGTAATTTGCTCAGACATCGTTTATCTCCTGATTTATCTGCTTAATCTGCCAGACCGCCTCACTGAACAGATGCTATTACGGTCGAAAACATACCCGAGATACGCTCATGATCCTGAGGTGGCTTTTCTCTGGTTATTTATTGCCCGATAGATTTAAGCGTAATCAGTAATTTCATAAAATCAAAAACGATTTCCATTTTATTTCAAAATTAAAAAAATTATGATTTTAATCAATCAGATAGAATTAGATAAATTTTCCATAAAATGGGAATGAATTTCGAATCTAAGAAAAATGTATGCAGAAGGAAGAAGATCAGAAAAAAGATCGCAGGGAGAAAAAGGGGAGAAAAACAGACGACCGATAAGATCGTCTGCTGGAAGCGGAAAGGGATTTACTCGAGTGTCGGATTCATCTGGCGCAGATCAAACGGCGTGATCTGATAAACATAGTAATTCAGCCAGTTAGTGAACAGCAGATGTCCATGGCTTCGCCAGGTCGCCTTCGGTGCCAGCTCGGCGTTATCCTGCGGGAAATAGTTGTAAGGCATTTCAGGTGATAACCCCGCCGCCACATCACGCAGATACTCTCCTGCCAACGTTCCCGCATCATATTCAGGGTGCCCGGTCACAAAAGCCATCCGCTTATCTTTTGTCGCAAAGAGATAGGCGCCGGCTTCGTCGGATTCAGCAAAGATCTCCAGATCCGTGTGCTGGCGGAGCACATCAGCCGGAAAATCTGCATAACGGGAATGGGGTGCCAGGAAGCTTTCATCAAAGCCACGGGTCAGTAATGCCAGCGGTTGCAGCGTCTGATGAGGATACACACCCGAAAGCTTCGCTTCGCGGGTCATTTTAGGTAGTCCATAAAGCACATTCAGAGCAGCCTGAACCGCCCAGCAAACAAAAAGTGTGGATGTTACATGCTTTTTCGCCCAGTGGATCACGCGCTCAATTTCCGGCCAGTATGCTACATCACAAAAATCGACCAATCCTAAAGGCGCACCGGTAACGATCAGGCCATCATAGTTGTCATGCTGAATGTCTTCAAAGTCACAATAGAAATTATTCAGATGCTCTGCAGGGGTGTTTTTAGATTCACGACTGTCAATGCGCAGCAGCTGCACATCTATCTGCAGAGGAGAGTTGGAAAGCAGCCGTAAAAACTGATTTTCGGTCTCAA
The DNA here is from genome assembly GCF_019969905.1 of Rahnella sp. GSA61A. Taxonomy (NCBI): domain Bacteria; kingdom Pseudomonadati; phylum Pseudomonadota; class Gammaproteobacteria; order Enterobacterales; family Yersiniaceae; genus Rahnella; species Rahnella sp. GSA61A. The sequence continues at coordinate 70,755 of NZ_JAHXYO010000027.1, forward strand.
TTTTCTTCGGCATCAGGTTGAGAACCAGCACCTTAAGAGGACGGATCTCCTGCGTTTTCGCACGTGATGACGTCATGACAAAAACGTTCTCATTGCGCAGGAAATTCACGGCTGGTAATTCATCTGGAACCCGGATCGGCATAACAACTTCCTCACTACATCCATTTATACGTTTAGACTTCTAGATAGCCGAAGATAACGGGTTTTGATTGAGATGTCGAGCCTGCAAGCGGTAAGTGAAAATGTTTCAGCTTAAGCTACTAATTTAGACGGTCTGGTTATAAAGGAGAGCAGTTCAGGGCGCAGGAGAGATAAAAACGGCGAGTTAAGTTGTGGATCCTGACGGTTTTTAGGATAGATAATGTACAGAGCATTTCAAATTCCGCATAGCAAAAAGCCCCGTACTTTCGTACGGGGCTTTCCACTTATTTGATGCCTGGCAGTTCCCTACTCTCGCATGGGGAGACCCCACACTACCATCGGCGCTACGGCGTTTCACTTCTGAGTTCGGCATGGGGTCAGGTGGGACCACCGCGCTACTGCCGCCAGGCAAA
>NZ_JAHXYO010000028.1:0-70445 GCF_019969905.1 Rahnella sp. GSA61A
TACAGCAACGCAGCGATGCTAAAACTGCCCTCGAGACGTGAGCGTGAATATGTCAGGGAAGTGAGAGAAAAAAGGTCGAAATATCCCTTAAAAAACAATGCCGGTCACCTTAAGTGACCGGCATTAGGCGCTCAGCGCCCTTTTTTGTTGCCTGCAATCAGGATTTACGGCGCAGGAATGGTGAAGCGTTTGTGGATGTTTTCCAGATCAGCGAGGATTTCCTCATCGAGTGTCAGATCCTGACTGTCGATGTTGATCTTCAGTTGTTCCATTGTGGTTGCGCCCAGCAGCGTGCTGGCCACGAACGGTTGCTGACGCACAAAGGCCAGCGCCATCTGAGAAGGATCCAGATTACGTTTCTTCGCCAGCGCGACATATTCAGCAATCGCCGCTTCAGCCTGCGGTGATGAGTAACGGGTGAAACGACTGAACAACGTATTACGCGCCCCGGCCGGTTTCGCACCGTTAAGGTATTTACCGCTCAGCGTGCCGAATGCCAGGCTGGAATAGGCCAGCAGTTCAACCCCTTCGTGCTGACTGATCTCCGACAAACCGATTTCAAAGCTGCGGTTCAGCAGGCTGTAGGGGTTTTGAATCGAAACGATACGCGGCAAATCATGTTTCTCCGCCAGTTGCAGGTAACGCATCACGCCCCACGGGGTTTCGTTAGAAACGCCGATATAGCGGATTTTACCGGCACGAACCTGTTCATTCAGCGCTTCCAGCGTTTCCAGCAAGGTAACCGGAGACTGCTCTTCGGTGTACTGATAACTCAGTTTGCCAAAGAAGTTGGTCTGACGCTGTGGCCAGTGCAACTGATAAAGATCCAGATAATCCGTATTCAGACGTTGCAAACTGGCATCCAGCGCCGCGCGGATATTTTTGCGATCCAGCATCTGAGCCGGACGAATGGCGTTGTCATTGCCGCGGGAAGGCCCGGAGACTTTGCTCGCCAGAACAATTTTCTCACGGTTGCCACGGGCTTTCAGCCAGCTGCCGATATAGCTTTCCGTCAGCCCCTGGGTTTCAGGACGCGGCGGAACGGGATACATCTCTGCGGTATCAATCAGGTTGATGCCTGCCGCAACGGCGTAATCGAGTTGCTGGTGGGCGTCGGCTTCGCTGTTTTGTTCACCAAAAGTCATGGTGCCAAGTCCCAGTAAGCTCACTTCTAAAGAACTGTGGGGTATACGGTGATATTGCATTGCCGGTCTTCCTTTATATCTGAGAATGTCAGCCTGTTAGAAAAAGCGCCTTAACTGACTATATACAAGGCTGGCAGATGGGGGAAGTGGCAGTGTGTGCGGGAGGAACGACGCGGTCGGTGGATAAAATAACAAAGAGCCAGTCCTGATAACTGGCTCTGCGACGGGTTAAGAAGCGTAATGCTTAACGCTTCATCACCTGGCTGACGTTGTCATTATTGATCTGGCGGTCGTTGCCTTGTTCGTCTGTGTAACTCAGCAGTCCGGTAGATTTATCCAGCTTAGGTTTACCATCAGTCAGGATCATATTGCCGTCTTTGGTTGAGATCACATAATCGCTGGCACAGCCCGCGAGGCTCAACACCACAAGCGCAGCACCGGCCGCCATTAAAGTTTTCTTCATCATCGTTAACGTTCCTTTTTGTTGTACCGAAGATATTCACATTTAGCGTAGCAAACTATCCCGCAGGCAGCGGGAAATGATATCGGTTAAAGCTGAAAATGGCGGGCCAGAAGCGCCGCCGTAAAACGCTTTTTCAAATAGAAGCCGCGCGGCAGCGTCAAAATGGGTTGCCCTGACTCTCCGATCGCTTCCGTCAGCGCTTTGCTGTTGGCAGCTTTGGGGCGAATTTGCAGGTATTCCCCATGTCGGGCTGTGATGCTTTCGACTTTACCCAGAACAATCAAATCCATCAGTTCTTCCCAGTCCTGACGCAGTTGCTCATCTTCTTCCTCAGAGGGTTGCCATAATAAAGGCGCCCCGATGTGGCGCTCAGCCAGGGGGATCTGGCGCTCACCTTCGACCGGTATCCACAAAACTCGCGCCAGTTTATGGCGCACATGGCTGTTTTCCCACGTCACACCGCTGTTACCGGTTAACGGGGCAACGCAGACAAATGTGGTTTCCAGCGGCCTGCCACGGGAATCAATTGGGATCGTTTTCAGCTCAATGCCAATATCAGCGAAATCCTGCTCCGGTTTACTTCCTGCAATGGCGCCGAGATACACCTCAAGCAACATACCGACCCAGCCTTTCTCCCGTTTAAGGTTCTCAGGAATAGGCAGGCCAGCGTGAGCGGCCAGTTCACCCAGCGTATGACCCGCCAGCGATTGTGCGCGGTGCAACAGTTGCTGTTCGTTGTGCGGAGGCTGGGTGGCAGGTAAAGGAATAGACATAAAAAAACAATGCTCACTCAATAGATTAAATTTCGTACTGCTTTTGTCATGCACAGTGAATAAAAACTTATTCCTGTGGAGCAATGAAATAATAGCATGATTTGTCTTAGTTTTTTTTCAGGTTTCTGACTTCTTTTGCGCCTTAACGATTAGGTTGATCACCTGTTGAAGGCGACAATGAACAGGATCTTCCACCTACTTATCCACAGATTTCTTGGATAACCCTGCCTGAATTCGATCACTGGTTCGATTTACAGGCTTGACGGGAGGGGTTTTATCCAATTTTTGGGGCAATGACGTCAACTTTTAGACGATAGCTGTGGATAAAAACAACATTGGTGGATCTTTCGCCAGATCACTTGAAGGTGTGAGATAACTCTCATTTTTAACCGTGGGATAACTCTGTTTAATGTGAATAAGTATTTGTTTTTAAAAATTTTTATCGGAGCATGTTTTCCCGGTAAAAATAAGTTAAGAAGAGTTTTACCCTGCTTACTCTGAAGTTCTTCACATACCTATCCACAGAAAAAGTGAATAAAATCGCAGGTGATTTCTAAAATCTGTTTATAACTTGGCGTATAACTGTGAGTTATCCCATTTTTATTCATGCTGATCGGTATTAACCAGTGGTTTACCGCCTGTTGGTAGTATGAAACAATCAGTACATCTATGAGTTTAGCTATTGGGGTAGTCCGGTGATCGATGATGATGGCTACCGCCCGAATGTTGGTATTGTAATCTGTGACAAGCAGGGTCAGGTGTTGTGGGCCAGACGATACGGCCAGCACTCCTGGCAGTTTCCACAAGGGGGCATAAACCCTGGTGAAACCGCTGAGCAGGCCATGTACCGCGAGCTGTTTGAGGAAGTGGGGCTTGGCCGTAAAGATGTCCGTATTCTGGCTTCAACCCGTAACTGGTTACGTTATAAATTGCCAAAACGTTTGGTGCGTTGGGACACAAAGCCGGTTTGTATCGGCCAAAAGCAAAAATGGTTCTTGCTGCAACTGATGTGTAACGATGCTGATATCAATATGCAGCGCAGCAGTACGCCTGAATTTGATGGCTGGCGTTGGGTGAGTTTCTGGTATCCGGTTCGTCAGGTGGTGTCATTTAAGCGCGATGTTTACCGGCGTGTAATGAAAGAGTTTTCCACCACGATTATGCCGATGCAGGAAGTCTCCCTTCCCAGGACATCGCCCGCCTATCGTCGTAAAAGAGGCTAAGTCACGAAGAGATGCTCACGCGTTTGCGAGAAATTGTTGAAAAGGTAGCAATGGCGTCCAGCCTCAATGATGCGCTGGACGTACTGGTCAACGAAACCTGCCTGGCGATGGACACGGAAGTCTGTTCCGTCTATCTCGCTGACAATGACCGCCGTTGTTATTACCTGATGGCGACGCGAGGTTTGAAAAAACCTCGCGGGCGGACTATTACGCTGGCGTTTGATCAGGGGATTGTGGGTCTGGTAGGGCGTCTGGCTGAGCCCATTAACCTTGCCGATGCGCAGAGCCATCCCAGTTTTAAATATATCCCCGCCGTAAAAGAAGATCTTTTCCGATCCTTCCTGGGTGTGCCGATCATTCACCGCCGTCAGTTGCTGGGTGTGCTGGTTATTCAGCAACGCGAACACCGGCAGTTCGACGAAAGTGAAGAGTCGTTTATGGTCACGCTCGCCACTCAGCTGGCGGCGATCCTTTCTCAGGCACAGCTTAATGTGCTTTACGGGCGCTTTCGCCAGACGCGCGTTCGTGCACTTGCCGCATCGCCGGGTGTGGCCATCGGTATCGGCTGGCAGGACAGCTCGCAACCTTCGCTCGATCACGTTTATATGGCGTCTACGCTGGATACCGTCCGTGAACGCGAACGTCTGACCCGGGCCCTGGAAGACGCCGGTGCTGAGTTCCGCCGTTTCAGTAAACGTTTCGCGGCGAGTGCGCAGAAAGAAAGCGCGGCGATTTTTGACCTCTACTCTCACCTTCTTAATGATGCACGCCTCAAGCGTGAACTGTTCGCTCAAATAGATCAGGGCGCCGTCGCGGAGTGGGCAGTTAAAAAGGTCGTGGAAGAGTTTGCGGCGCAGTTTGCCAGCTTGCAGGATACCTATCTGCGTGAGCGTGGCAGCGATTTACGTGCGCTGGGCCAGCGGCTGGTTTTCCATCTTGATGATACGATTCAGGGCAACACACAGTGGCCGGAACGTTTTATTCTGGTTGCCGACGAACTGACCGCTACTTTGTTGGCCGAAATGCCGCAGGACCGGCTGGCAGGTGTGGTAGTTCGTGATGGTGCAGCTAACTCGCATGCGGCGATTTTGGTCCGTGCGATGGGCGTGCCGACCGTGATGGGCGCCGATATTCAGCCTGCACTGCTCAGCCAGCGACAGCTGATTGTCGATGGTTATCGCGGTGAACTGCTGATTGATCCGGAAGCCGTACTGGTCACGGAATACACGCGGCTGATCAGCGAAGAAATGGAGCTGAGTCAGAAGGCTGAAGATGATGTTGAGCAACCTGCAGCGCTGAAAAGCGGTGAGCGGGTGAAAGTGATGCTCAACGCCGGTCTGAGTGCTGACCATGAAAAATTGTTCGGCAGCCGCGTTGACGGCGTCGGGCTGTATCGCACCGAAATTCCTTTCATGTTGCAAAGCGGCTTCCCTTCTGAAGAAGAGCAGGTCGCGCAATATCAGGGCATGTTGCAGTTGTTTCCGCAAAAGCCGGTGACATTGCGAACGCTGGATATCGGCTCTGATAAACAGCTGCCTTATATGCCGATCAGCGAGGAAAACCCTTGTCTGGGCTGGCGCGGTATTCGTATTACTCTCGATCAGCCTGAAATTTTCCTGATTCAGGTTCGCGCGATGCTGCGTGCCAATGCTGCGACCGGAAATCTCGGTATTCTGCTGCCGATGGTTACCAGCCTTGAAGAGATTGATGAGGCACGTCGTTTAATCGATCGTGCGGGACGTGAAGTGGAAGAACAGTTGGGTTACGAGCTGCCACACACGCGTCTTGGCGTAATGATCGAAGTCCCATCAATGGTCTTTATGTTGCCTGCATTGGCCGGAAGAGTGGAATTTATTTCCGTCGGTACCAACGATCTGACGCAATATCTGCTCGCTGTTGATCGCAACAATACCCGCGTTGCCGGGCTGTATGACAGCCTGCATCCGGCGATGCTGCGGGTGCTCAAACAAATTGTCACCACCGCTGAGGTTGCCGGGCTGGATGTCAGCTTATGCGGCGAGATGGCGGGTGACCCGATGGGCGCGTTACTGCTTACCGGCATGGGCTTTCGTAATCTCAGTATGAACGGGCGCAGTGTTGCCCGTGTAAAATACCTGCTTCGCCGTATCGAACTTCATGATGCCGAAGAGCTTGCCGGTCGGGTGCTGCAGGCGCATTTTACGACGGACGTTCGTCATATGACCGCTGCTTTTATGGAAAGACGCGGGTTGGGCGGCCTGATCCGTGGTGGTAAATAAGCACCAGAGTTGATGCTTTGTACCGTATTACTCCCATCCTGCTCGCTTTCCGGCACAGGATGAGATGATTTTTTACAGAACTTTTCCAGCGGCTTAGCCCCGGAAAACCTTCCGGCTATGCTACTATTCGCTCCCTGCTGGCCCCTGAACGGGCAATAATCATAAACAATTTGTGGTGATAGATGAGCAACAGCTATCTGGCGTTTCCCCAGTTTGATCCGGTGATTTTCTCAATCGGACCGGTATCTCTCCACTGGTACGGACTGATGTACTTAGTTGGTTTTGTCTTCGCGATGTGGCTGGCAGTACGCCGTGCCAATAAGCCAGGCAGCGGCTGGACAAAAGATGAAGTTGAAAACTTGCTGTATGCTGGTTTCCTGGGGGTATTCCTCGGTGGTCGTATCGGTTACGTTTTCTTCTACAACCTGCCTTTATTCCTCGATAATCCGCTTTATCTTTTCAAGGTCTGGGATGGCGGCATGTCTTTCCACGGCGGCCTGATTGGCGTAATCGTGGTCATGCTGATTTTCGCCCATCGAACCAAACGCAACTTCTTCCAGGTTTCCGACTTTATCGCTCCACTGATCCCGTTTGGACTTGGCGCAGGTCGTTTGGGTAACTTCATTAATGGTGAACTCTGGGGCCGTGTGACCACAGATGTGCCATGGGCAATGCTGTTCCCGGGATCCCGTCAGGAAGATATCGCCATTGCTGCCGCTGACCCTAAATGGCAGCCTTTGTTGAACCAGTACGGCGTATTACCGCGCCATCCTTCCCAGCTGTATGAACTGCTGCTTGAAGGCATCGTGCTATTCATCATTCTGAACATATTCATCCGTAAATCACGCCCGATGGGCGCGGTATCAGGCTTGTTCCTGATCGGATATGGCTTATTCCGTATTATCGTTGAACACTACCGTCAGCCGGATGCACAGCTCGGTCTGTTCGACGGGATCATCAGCATGGGGCAGGTTCTGTCCATTCCAATGGTTGTCATTGGCCTGATTGTGATGGTCTGGGCATATCGCCGTCCGCAGAAACAATTGTCGTGAGGTAACATGAAACAGTATCTGGATTTAATGCAGAAAGTGCTCGATGAGGGCACCCCTAAAGCCGACCGTACCGGTACAGGCACGCTGTCGATTTTTGGTCATCAGATGCGTTTCAACTTGCAGGAAGGTTTCCCGCTGGTCACCACCAAACGCTGTCACTTGCGCTCAATCATTCATGAACTCCTGTGGTTCCTGAAAGGTGAAACTAACATCGCCTATCTGCGTGAAAATAATGTCAGCATCTGGGATGAGTGGGCAGATGAGAATGGCGACCTCGGCCCGGTTTACGGCAAGCAATGGCGTGCCTGGGGCGCGGCTGACGGCAGGCAAATCGACCAACTGGCGAGCGTTGTTGAACAGCTGAAAAAAGACCCGGATTCACGCCGCATTATCGTGTCGGCGTGGAATGTGGGTGAACTGGATCAGATGGCGCTGGCACCTTGCCACGCTTTCTTCCAGTTCTATGTGGCCGACGGGAAACTGTCTTGTCAGTTGTATCAGCGTTCATGCGACGTTTTCCTCGGACTGCCGTTTAACATCGCCAGCTACGCGCTGCTGGTGCATATGATGGCGCAGCAATGTGATCTGGAAGTCGGTGATTTTGTCTGGACCGGTGGTGATACACATCTGTACAGCAACCATATGGAACAGACACATCTGCAACTGACGCGTGAGCCTCGTGCATTGCCAAAACTTGTCATTAAACGCAAACCTGCCTCCCTGTTTGATTACAACTTCGAAGATTTCGAGATTGAAGGGTACGATCCGCATCCCGCAATCAAAGCGCCGGTCGCGATCTGATTCCTTGTTTTTACCGCCTGACAGCACTGTCAGGCGGCCATTTCCCTTTTATCCGGCTTTCCCTCTGCTCCACTTTTTACGCCTTTTACTGACGATTCCAATCCCGATTTACATCCCGATGCTATCCCTGCGAGACATCACGCAACTTATTTGTCGCGTGGATTTCGTTGCACCGATAGTTCTCACGACATCCTGGAAAAAATGACTCTCCCAGTGGCGGAAAAAATCTAAATGCCTATTTTGGCCGCATGAAAACATTTGAGCGGGCAGGGGAAGAGGGAATGTCGCTGATAGAAATGATGGTTGTTGTGACTTTGGTCGCCATGTGCACATTGTGGGGAATCCACACCTGGCGCGATTATCAGCAGGCATTAAAGCTTGAGCAATCTGCGCAGCAACTGCGTTTGTATTTGTACGGGGTGCAGGCCGAAGCCAATAATTACAATCGTTCTGCTGTCTTATGGGGCATTGCCGGTGCTAATGGATGTGTGGGTAGCGGAACCCGCCCTTCAGGTTGTCATAATGCCGTGGGTAAAATATTCGCCATCAATGAACCCGGTGTGGAGTTACTCGCTGTCAGTGAAAAAACCATGGGTTTTTACGGCCTGCGTAATGCCGCACTTGCCGGACATATCACACTAAAAAATTCAGCGGGTAGTTTGCGAATCGTACTTTCTGTCAGAGGACGGTTACGTACGTGTAGTGAAAATCAGCCTTTACTGAGTATCGGCTTATGCCAGTGAATTTAGCCCGTTGTCAGGGATTCACGCTGCCTGAAGTCATGATTGCGATGGGGATTGGCAGCATGCTGATGCTCAGTGCCGCGCAAATCTATCCGCTGATGCGCCAGAGAAGCCAGAGTCTGGGCCGACATTATCAGCTCGAGCAATTGTTGCGCCAGACTACTTTTGCCATTGGCAAAGATATTCGTCGGGCCGGTTTCTGTAACGGAACCTGCGAGGGTAAATCTGTCATCATCGGCAACGCTGCGGGTGAAGCAACCAGCTCCTGCATCCTTGTTATCTATGACCTGAACCGCAACGGAACATGGGATAAGCCCGGGACGGCGGACTCTGAATACTTTGGTTACCGTTTGCGTCAGGGCGGTATTGAGATCCAGCGCGGGGCGGGTGATTGCAGCAGTGGAGGTTGGGAAAAACTCCTCGACCCTGCTGAAGTCAGCGTGACCCGGTTCGTGGTAACCGAGGTCGCAGCAAGTGGCTCCGGCCGCCTGTATTCTCTGCAACTTGAAGCCAGCTGGAGCAAAAATCCTTTCATCCACCGGCAGGTGACCGAGATGATTGCAGGCCACGTCTTATGACAGCAGCAAAAATGCGCGATTCGTCCAGACAGCGGGGGAGCGCCATGATCCTGAGTATTCTGGTGATGATGGGATTAGGGCTGATTGCCCTTAACTCGCTGCAACAGCAACTTTCCGCCGGGCTTGCGCTGACGTCAAATCAGCACCGCTATGTCATTGCCCGGGAAAATGCAGCCTCAGCATTAGCATGGGGTATCCGCCAGTCATGGAAAGACAGCAGCGAACCTCTCTGGCAGTGCCGGGATATGCCCGCAGGCCTCATTGTTTCAGGAAGTGGCAGGACGTGTACCCGGCCTTCATTGCGTCAGAATATCTTTCTGGTTCGTGGTGAGGGACGCATGGCTGAAGGCAATGAGCCGGTTATGCAGTATCAGCAAGTCAGTATTAAAAAACAGACTGGTGGAAATCTGATTTTTTCACCGCTGACACAGGGATGGCTGGATTTTTGTCCTGAGGCTGATGAGCAGATCTGCAATGAATGAAAACCACTCAGCACAGCAAGGTTTCAGCCTCACGGAAGCGCTCATCGCCATGTTGTTCTTGTCAGTTTCCATTCTGGGCCTCCTGAATTATTACCAATCACTGAGCAATGGGTTTATGCGTCAGTGGCAGGTTCAGCAGGCGTGGTCAGAAGCACATTCCCAGCTTGAAGCATATTCAGTGGCAGGAAAGGGGACTGAGCCTTTAGCGAAAGATTGGGAATATCGGTTTACAGGCATTTCAGATGCACAATCCTGCAAGCTGGTCACTGCGACAATTCAAACGCCGGCAAAATATCAGGCAATATTGCAGCGCTTAATATGCAATTTTGGCCCCTGAAGTTGTGCCTGTAAGCCGCATATTACCGGACAAAAATACTGTTAAGCCACTTGCAATGGCGGGCTAACAGCTTAGAGTGGTTTAACAGGGTTATTTTTCCCTATTGGGAGCAATTGGCTTTATGGTTAAAACGTGACGGAACATAGGAAGAAAATCCCGATTCGATTTTTTTCACAACTATCCTGTTTCTGCGGGGTCTTAGCAGGCTTAACCGCTCAAAACAGCTTGTTGAGGTTCATCTACCGGTGAGCTGTATATTTATTGCCCGTGTGGCACGTTTATTCGATTGAGGGAGAGTGGCAATGTTAAAACACGTTACCCGCATTTCCGGGGTACTGTTGTTATTGACCTTTTGGGCCCCTGTTGTTTCAAGTGCAGCCGACTGGCAGCCTTTTGCACAAGCTATCAATAAAAGTCAGAACGACCCTCGCCAGTATCAGGCAATTAAACTGGCTAATGATATGACCGTCTTGCTGGTTTCTGACTCTCAAGCCCCCAAATCACTCGCCGCGCTCGCCATTCCTGTCGGTTCGCTGGAGGATCCTGATTCTCAGCTGGGTCTTGCCCACTATACTGAGCACATGTTACTGATGGGCTCGAAGAAATATCCTCAGCCGGAAAGTCTGTCTGAATTCCTTAAGAAACACGGTGGCAGCCACAATGGCAGCACTGCTTCTTACCGTACCGCGTTTTATCTTGAAGTAGAAAACGATGCCTTGCCAGAAGCGGTAGATCGCCTTGCAGATGCTATCGGTGAACCGTTGTTAGACCCCGCCAACGGCGACCGTGAGCGTAATGCGGTGAACGCTGAACTGACCATGGCCCGATCACGTGACGGCATGCGGATGGCGCAAGTTCGCGCAGAGACATTAAATCCCAGGCATCCGGCGTCCCGTTTTTCAGGCGGAAACCTGGATACGTTGAAAGATAAACCGGGCAGTAAGCTTCATGATCAGCTGACGGCTTTTTATCAGCGCTACTATTCTGCCAACCTGATGGTCGGTGTGATTTACAGTAATAAACCGTTGCCTGAACTTGCTGAGCTGGCCGCCACAACCTTTGGTCAGATTGCCAATCACCACGCAGCTGTGCCGCCGATTACGGTCCCGACATTAACAGCAGACCAAAAGGGTGAGTTTATCCATTTCGTTCCTGCACAGCCGCGCAAAGAATTACGGGTTGAATTTGCAATTGATAATAATAGTGCCCATTTTCGCAGTAAAACCGACACCTATATCAGCTATCTGATGGGTAACCGCAGCCCGAATACCTTATCAGACTGGTTACAGAAGCAAGGCTATGCCGATGGGATCAGCGCAGGTGCGGACCCGATGGTTAACCGTAATATGGGCGTATTCAATATCTCTGTTTCCCTGACTGATAAGGGACTGGCGCAGCGCGATACGGTTATTGCAGCCATTTTCAACTATCTCAACGAAATACGCGCTCAGGGCATCAAAAAAACCTATTTTGATGAAATTGCCCACGTTATGGCGCTCGACTTCCGCTATCCGGCGCTGACGCGTGATATGGATTATGTCGAATGGCTGGTGGACACCATGTTGCGGGTCCCTGTCGAGCACGTTCTCGACTCACCTTATCTGACTGACCAGTATGACCCCAAAGCGATTGAGGCACGTCTAACAGAAATGACGCCGCAAAATGCGCGTTACTGGATCATCAGTCCGAACGAGCCGCACAATAAAGTGGCCTACTTCGTTAATGCGCCTTATGAAATTGATAAAGTTCCCGCGCAAACCTACTCGCAGTGGCAGACGTTGGGGAAGGGGATTTCGCTGTCGCTGCCAGCGCTGAATCCGTACATTCCTGATTCACTTGCGCTGGTCACTAAAGATTCGACGGCGACGAAACCTCAGCTGCTGGTTGAAGATAAAGGTTTGCGTGTGTTCTACATGCCGAGTCGTTATTTTGCTGATGAGCCTAAAGCCAATGTGACTGTTTCTTTCCGCAATGAGCAGTCGCTCAGCACGGCTAAAAATCAGGTGCTCTATGGCCTGACGGATTACCTCACCGGCGTGGCTTTTGATCAGCTGAGTTATCAGGCATCCATTGGCGGGATCACGTTCGGGACATCTCCGGATAACGGTTTGCAGTTTACTGCCACAGGTTTTACCGAGTGTCTGCCTGATTTACTGGCCGCACTGGTTGATAACTATCCCGATTTCAAACCGACTCAGGAACAGCTTGATCAGGCGAAATCATGGTATCTCGAACGCTTAGCTTCAGCAGATAAAGGAAAAGCGTTTGAGCTGGCGCTGCAACCGGTTCAGTTACTTTCGCGGGTGCCTTACACCGAGCGCAGCGAGCGTGAAAAGCTGGTTTCTGCCATCACACTGGATGATGTGAACGCTTACCGTGAACAACTGGTTCACCATGCTGCCGTGGAAATGATGGTTGTGGGGAACATGACGGCTGATCAGGTTAAAGCGATGTCTCAGCAAATTATGCAAAAGCTGGGCGCGCATGGGACACGGTGGTGGCGCGGAAAGCAGGCTGTAGTGACTCAGCCGCTGAAAGCAAATATCCAGCGTATCGGGACAAGTTCGGACTCAGCACTGGCAGCGGTATATGTTCCCACCGGTTATGATGAAGTTCAGAGCATGGCGTACAGTGCATTGCTGGGACAGATTATTCAGCCATGGTTCTACAGCCAGCTTCGGACACAGGAACAGCTGGGTTATGCCGTGTTTGCTTTCCCTATTCCGGTAGGAAAACAGTGGGGGATTGGTTTCCTGCTGCAAAGTAACAGCAAGCAACCTGACTATCTGTATCAGCGCTATCTGGCATTTTATCAGCAGGCCGAAAAACGTCTGCGTGAAATGAAGGATGATGAGTTTCTGCAATATAAACAGGGACTGGTGCATGAAATGCAGCAAAATCCGCAGACGCTAGATGAGGAAGCCGACCGTCTGGGGAATGATTTCAGTCGCGGAAATCCGCAATTTGATACCCGCACGAATGTGATCCGGGTTATTGCCGGGCTGACTCAAACTCAACTGGCGGATTATTTCGATCAGGCTGTAATGAAGCAGGATGGTCTGGCGATGCTTTCGCAGGTCTCAGGCAACGATAGCAAGATCCCACAATATGCGGTGCCTGAGGGCTTTAAAACCTGGCCTGACACCTCCACGTTGCAACAGGTGCTGGAACCGCACGCGGATAAATAACGTGCTGATGTGCAAAGCAAAATAAAAAGGACGCGAGAGCGTCCTTTTTTACCACGGAGGAAAGGTGGCGAGATTTTTACAGTTCGGCGATCAGTATTTTGGAGCGACGCTGGTAGTTGTACATTTCTTGTTTCTGAATCGGCAACACATCCACTTCTGCTGGCTTGAAGCCACGTTCCTGGAACCAGTGAATACTGCGGGTCGTCAGTACGAACAGCCTGTTCAGCCCCATAAGTTTCGCCTGGCTGGCAACGCGTTGCAGTAACATTTCACCGCGTGAAGAGCTGCGGTAGTCGGGGTGAACCGCCACGCAGGCCATTTCGCCAATCCCTTCATCATGGAAGGGGTAAAGCGCTGCGCAGGCAATGGTCAGGTTATCCCGCTCGATAATGGTAAATTTATCGATTTCCATTTCCAGCTGTTCGCGGGAACGACGCACCAGAATACCCTGTTGCTCCAGCGGCCGGATAAGTTCCAGAATGCCGCCGATGTCGTTGATGGTTGCACGACGCACTTGCTCGGCACTTTCCATCACGATTTGCGTACCAATACCGTCTCGCGAGAACAGTTCCTGAACCAGCGCACCGTCTTCCTGATAACTGATCAGGTGACTGCGACGTACACCACTGCGGCAGGCTTTCACCGCGCCGCGCAGGAAGCGAACGGTGCCGGAAAGATAGTCACCGCTGGATTCCATCTGATCAATTCTTTGCTGTGCATCATTAGGGAACAGTTCGGAAATAATATTACCTTCCTCGTTGATTACCCCCTGAGAAGAGCAGAAGCCGATCATTTTTTCCGCTTTCAGTTTGATTGCTAGTTGTGTCGCTACTTCCTCAGAAGTCAGGTTGAAGCTTTCACCGGTAACCGAAACTGCCACCGGGCCAAGCAAGACAATGGCATTGCTGTCGAGCTGACGGTGAATCGCTTCTTCATCAATACGGCGGATACGGCCGCTGTGACAGTAATCAATACCGTCATCGACGCCCAGCGGTTGAGCAATGATAAAATTGCCGCTGACGACGTTGATGTGCGCACCTTGGAGTGGCGTATTATTCAGACTCATCGAAAGTCGCGCTGTGATATCGAGCTGCAGCAGACCTGCGGCTTGCTTAACCAGCTCGAGCGCGCGGGCATCGGTGACGCGGATGTTTTTATGATAAATCGGTTCGTAATTATGCTCAGAAAGGTTCTCATCAATCTGCGGTCGGGCGCCATAAACAACCACCAGACGGATGCCTAAGCTGTGTAACAGGCCGATATCATTGACAATATTGCTGAAATTCTCATGTTCAATGGCTTCTCCACCGAGCATGACAACGAATGTTTTGCCACGGTGAGCATTTATATAGGGAACTGAGTGGCGAAATCCCTGGACCAGTTCAGTACTACGTTCCTTCACGGCAAAACCTCGTATGAATTTTTATTCGTAATTTTTGTATTTTTATTCTTTTATGGCCCTGTGGCAAGTAAGAAATCTCTGTTTTTGTTTTAACCCTTATCACAAACATACAACAAATTGATAAATAGACTAAATGTTTAGGAATGACATGCAGGATATGATTCGTTAGAATTCGTAAATTGAGTTTTTTATCATCTTTTTTTAACTTTTGGACCTTTTTGAGACTGCATGACTGACGATACTCACAATCCCGGAAGACGACGCCTCCTGCAAACCGTAGCTGCTTCCTGGATGCTCAGCGTGAGTAAAGTAGGTTTTGCGGCCAGCTCACAGGTTATTGCCGTACGCATCTGGCCCTCGTCTACTTATACCCGAATCACCCTCGAATCCAGCACGCCCTTAAAATATAAGCAGTTTCTGCTCAGTGATCCGCCACGCGTTGTGGTGGATATCGAAGGCGTGCATCTCAACAGTGTGCTCAAGGGACTGGGTGAAAAAATCCAGCAAAGTGATCCTTACATCCGGCAGGCGCGGGTGGGGCAGTTTGATACCAAAACGGTGCGTCTGGTGTTTGAGCTAAAGCGTACAATCAATCCGCATGTCTTCACGCTGAAACCGGTCGCTGAATTCCATAACCGGCTGGTGATCGATTTGTATCCGCAAGAAGGTGAGATCAGTGCTCAGGATGATCCGCTGCTGGCGTTACTGGAAGATTACAACCGCGGAGATGTCGCGAGAACATTACCGCCGGAAACGAAGAAAGACGGCCAGGCGGGGCGAAGCCGGCCACTGGTGATTATGCTTGATCCCGGCCATGGCGGTGAAGATCCGGGAGCTATTGGCAAATACAAGACCCGTGAAAAAGATGTCGTGTTGCAGATTGGCCGCAGATTACAGAAGCTGATTGCGCGTGAACCCAATATGAAAGCGCATATGACCCGCAATGAAGACGTGTTTATTCCGCTCAAAGTCCGCGTGGCAAAGGCACGAAAACTGCGGGCAGACCTTTTTATCTCTATCCACGCAGATGCCTTTACCAGTCGGGCAGCAAGAGGCTCATCGGTTTTTGCGTTGTCGACCAAAGGCGCCACCAGTTCCGCAGCACGTTTTCTCGCACAAACGCAGAATGAATCTGACCTGATAGGCGGCGTCAGTAAAAGTGGCGACCGGTATCTGGATCACACGATGTTTGATCTGGTTCAGACGGCAACCATCAGCGATAGCCTGAAATTTGGCAAAGAAGTGCTGACGCGCATGGGAAAGATTAATCATCTGCACAAAAATAAAGTGGATCAGGCCGGATTCGCGGTATTGAAAGCGCCGGATATTCCGTCGATTCTGGTCGAAACGGCGTTTATCAGTAACATTAATGAAGAGAAAAAATTGCGGACTGCGCATTTTCAGCAGCAGGTGGCGGAGTCAATTCTGGCCGGGATCAAAGCGTATTTCGCACAAGGCGGGATGTCGACGATGGGATGAGTCGCGCGGGGGCGGGGTGATTATTCCGCGCTTCGCCGGAATTCAGATACAAAAAAACACCCGTTAGGGTGCCTGATGTTTTTCACTGATTTTTAGTAGTTGGTTGCGGGGGCCGGATTTGAACCGACGACCTTCGGGTTATGAGCCCGACGAGCTACCAGGCTGCTCCACCCCGCGTCCGTCACTACTGTTTACTGCTTTATTTCATCACATTATTCGAACTGAGCATCTTTATGCGTCTGTCTCGAATTGGTTGCGGGGGCCGGATTTGAACCGACGACCTTCGGGTTATGAGCCCGACGAGCTACCAGGCTGCTCCACCCCGCGTCCGTATACTGCTTTAATTCATCGTACAATTCAACCGGGCATTTAATGCATCGATATCGAATTGGTTGCGGGGGCCGGATTTGAACCGACGACCTTCGGGTTATGAGCCCGACGAGCTACCAGGCTGCTCCACCCCGCGTCCGATGGAGGCGAACTATACTCCCCATGAGATTTCGTGCAACCCTTTTTTGAATTTATTCAAATAAAGCACTTAGTTGCTGGCTTTTTATGCACAAAATCGCCGTTTGGTGTTCAATTTGGCTCAGTACACTTTTTTCGGCTGTGGTAATTCCTTTCTGATAGGGCGTTTGTTATCGTTTCGCCAGCCATTTCCCTGAAAGTAAGAGAGCGCGGAATAATGAAAGGACGTTGGAGTAAATATCTGCTGGGTGGTCTGGTGTTAGCGGTGCTGGCGGGGTGTTCTTCGCGACCGACTGACCGGGGCCAGCAGTATAAAGATGGCCGTCTGGATAATGCGCTTGAATATGTGAATGAGCCGAATGCTACAGGCAAGCCGGTAAATGCGCTGGATTACTCTAATCAGGTCGCTGCGGTACAAATTGCCTCTTCTTCTTTATATGGTCGTAATAACACGACATTCCAGGCTGTTGAACAATGGCTGCGCTCCGGGGCTGATACCCGCAATCTTAGCCAGTACGGCATCAGCGCCTATCAGATGGAAGGTGCTGACAATTTTGGTAACGTGCAACTGACCGGCTATTACACGCCAGTTGTGCAGGCGCGCTACACCCGTCAGGGCGAATTCCAGTATCCGCTGTACCGTATGCCGCCTAAACGCGGTCGTCTGCCCGATCGTGCTTCGATTTACTCCGGTGCCCTGAGTGATAACTATGTGGTGGCCTGGACCAACTCCCTGATGGATAACTTTATGATGGAAGTACAGGGCAGCGGTTATGTCGATTACGGCGATGGTCGCCCGTTCATGTTCTTCGGTTATGCGGGCAAGAATGGTCACGCTTACCGCAGTATCGGCAAAGTGCTGATCGACCGCGGTGAAGTGGCGCGTGAGAATATGTCTATGCAGGCGATCCGCCAGTGGGCAGATACTCACAGCCCGGCAGAAGTGCGTGAATTGCTGGAACAGAATCCGTCATTCGTTTTCTTCAAGCCTGAACCTTTCGCGCCAGTTCGCGGTGCCAGCGGTGTGCCGCTGATTGCCAAAGCCTCTGTAGCTTCTGACCGTTCGCTGATCCCGGCGGGTACTACCTTGCTGGCGGAAGTGCCGGAGCTTAACGATAAAGGCAAGTTTACCGGTAAATATCATATGCGTCTGATGGTCGCACTGGATGTTGGTGGTGCGATTAAAGGACAACATTTCGATATGTATCAGGGGATTGGTCCTGACGCTGGCCACTCCGCAGGATTTTATAATCACTACGGACGCGTCTGGGTGTTAAAATCAGCGCAGAACGGCAAGCCGTTGTTCACGGCATACGCGCCATCCAACTAGATTTCAAACGACAAAGTCTTCGAACGCACTGAGGTTTATCTTTTCATGACAGCGACTTACTCCGACGCTTATCAGCAACGTTTTGGCGGAACTGCCCGGCTTTATGGTCAGCAATCGCTGGAGCTGTTCTCGCAGGCGCATATCTGTGTGATTGGTATTGGCGGAGTGGGGTCATGGGCTGCGGAAGCACTGGCCCGCACCGGTATTGGCGCGATCACGCTGATTGATATGGATGATGTGTGTGTGACCAACACCAACCGTCAAATCCATGCGTTACGTGAAAACGTCGGGCAGGCAAAAACGGAAATTATGGCGCAGCGCATTCTGGCGATTAATCCGGAGTGCAAAGTCACCTGCATTGATGATTTTATTACGCCGGATAACGTGGCGGAGATGCTCGATCAAGGGTTCAGCTATGTCATTGATGCTATCGACAGCGTCCGGCCTAAAGCCGCGCTGCTGGCCTATTGCCGTCGTTATAAAATTCCGGTGGTGACGACGGGCGGTGCGGGTGGTCAGATTGATCCGACCCAAATTGCTGTCGTGGATCTGGCGAAAACCATTCAGGATCCGCTGGCGGCAAAACTGCGTGAACGTCTGAAAAATGATTTCAACGTGGTGAAAAACAGCAAAGGTAAGCTCGGAATTGACTGTGTGTTTTCCAGCGAGCCGTTGATGTATCCGCAGGCTGATGGCTCGGTATGTGCTGCAAAGGCAAGCGCAGAAGGCCCTAAACGCATGGATTGCGCGTCTGGTTTTGGGGCTGCAACGATGGTTACCGCGACGTTTGGTTTTGTCGCGGTATCCCACGTACTGAAGAAGATGATGGCTAAGGCACAGCGTCAGGCTCAGGCAGCCTGACGAGCCAGGGCGATTACGCCTTCTGCCAGCGCATGAAGCCCGCTGGAGCGGCTGGTACTCAGTTGCTCACGCAACCCCAATACATCAAACAGCGCCAGCGGATCCCGCATTAAAATCTCGTCTGGCGTTTTGCCTTCCACGGCGGTCAGTAGCACTGCCAGCAAACCTTTAACGATCCTTCCTTCGCTGTCACCATAGAAATGCATTGTTCCATTCACCGCTTTTTCCGCGCCTAGCCATACTCGGTTTTCACAACCAGACAGCTCATTTTCCGGCGTTTTCAGCGTCGTATCCAGCGGCGGCAAAGATTTCGCCAGCAGGATTAACTGACGGTAGCGGTCTTCCCACTGACGGAATGACGCGAATTTTTCGGTCAGTGAGGATTCAGTGATCTCATGGCCGAAAGGATGTGGCGCTAACATGGTATTCCCCAAAGAATGAATTAGTCGGCTAACAGATCGAAAGCATATTTTACTGCCCTGACCAGCCGTATAACGTCCTGTTCATTATTATACGGCGCAAATGAAGCCCGTAATGTTCCGCTGATGCCCAGAGCATCCATCAATGGCTGGGCGCAATGCTGTCCGGCGCGCAAGGCAATGCCTTGTTCAGCCAGCAATGTCACAAGGTCACTGTGATGCACACCGGCGATATCGAATGCCAGAAGTGAGGCATTCTGACAGCGGAAACTGCGGAAACCCTCAATCTGCGTAAGCTGCTCTTCAGCCAGACTCGCCAGATTTTGTGTATATTTCTCTGCCGCTTGCAGATCTACGGTTTTTAACCATTTCAGCGCTGCTGACATCCCGATCACACCGGCAATGTTAGGCGTACCCGCTTCGAAGCGGTGGGGCACGGCCTGCGGTGTAAAACCGGTCATGGAAGCCTGGGTCAGCATTTTCCCGCCGCCCTGCCACGGTGCCATATTCTCGAGCAATTTAGTTTTGCCATACAGCACGCCGATGCCTGTCGGCCCGTAAAGCTTATGGCCGGAGAAGGCATAAAAGTCGATATCGAGTTGTTGAACGTCTGGCGAACAATGAACAACGCCTTGTGCGCCATCGATCAGAACGGGCGTGTCGTTAGCGTGTGCCAGTTCAACGGCACGGGCTATATCGGGTATTCCGCCGGTAACATTCGACATTTGCGTCAGTGCCAGCAAGCGGGTTTTGTTGTTCAGCAGGACGGAAAGGGCGGTGATATCAGGAATGCCGCACTCATCCACTGGCAGCGTGATCACCTGCGCCTGACATTGTTGTGCGACCATCAGCCACGGAATGAGGTTAGCGTGATGTTCCGCCTGACTGACAATAATCTCATCACCCGGTTGCAGTCGAGGGCGTAGCCAGCTTTGTGCCACCAGATTTATGGACTCCGTGGTTCCCCGCGTCCAGACGATATCTGCGGAATGCGGCGCGTTGATCCACTGCGCCACCAGCCTTCTGGCCTGCTCGTAGTCATCTGTCAGGGCTTGCGCCGCATGATACTGGCTGCGGTGCACGGTGGCTCCTTCCTGAGAGTAGAAATTTACAGTGGCCTCGATCACCGCCTGCGGCTTCAGGGCGGTGGCGGCACTGTCGAGATAACATTGCCCCTGAGACAACGCAGGAAACTGTTGACGAAAATCTGCGGGGTTAAAATCAGTCATACGAAATCAGATCCTTCGGCCTGAGTTAAAAATACAGGTTTATCTGTAACACAAGCCGCTTATTCATTTTAGGAATGGTTACCTGGAAATTCATCAGAGGTTTGTTATGCTGAATTACGAAGACTAGAAGCATTAGCCTGGAGTCTAACCAGGAATTTGAAGCATATTAATCTGCAAGGAGTCTATGATGAAGAAGATCGCCGCCGTAATTTCAGCTGCACTGCTGACGACAACACTTGCCGCCTGTTCGAGCAACTACGTGATGCACACCAACGATGGCCGCACCATTGTTGCTGAAGGCAAACCTAGCACCGACAGTGATACCGGTATGATCAGTTATACCGATGCGTATGGCAATAAGCAGCAGATCAATAAATCTGAAATCAAAGAAATGGCAGAAGGGAACTGATTCCTGACGTGAACACCTTGAGTCAGTCGCTCAGGTAACCTCACATTTTGCTTTGTGACAAAACCGGCTCCTCTTGCGAGGAAGCCGGTTTTGTCACATTATGCGCTCGTCATTCTGCTGCCTGGTGTTTCCTTTGCGTCCTTTATGCAGCAAAAAAAGCAAAAAAAAAGCACCGCAAATTGCGGTGCTAAAAAATCACTTTGGACAGACAGGGTAATGTACAGGAAGTGAAAAGTTTGTAGCATTCAAGCTACGCGTCTGGATTGCCAGACAATTGCAAACACAACATCACAACCACAAGCCAAAAGTATTTCAGCATCCTCATACCAATCTACTTTTCGTTCCGGCTCAGGAAGTGGCGCCACTATAGGTTTTTGCCTGTACATCCTCAACGGACAAATTATAATGTCTCGGATTAAAAAAACTAATACCTAAACCCACGGACAGGCGTTCCGCTAACCGGCGAATAAGAAGTATCCATTCTATGTCAAAACGTTTACCGCCTTTGAATTCTCTGCGGGTGTTTGATGCCGCAGCGCGTCACCTTAGTTTTACTAAGGCTGCCGAGGAACTGTTCGTCACGCAGGCCGCTGTTAGCCACCAGATTAAGTCACTTGAGGACTTTTTAGGGTTAAAACTGTTTCGCCGCCGCAATCGCTCTTTGTTACTGAGCGAAGAAGGGCAGAGCTATTATCTGGATATCAAAGAGATATTCTCTGCTCTGAATGAGGCCACACGTAAACTTCAGGCACGCAGTGCCAAAGGCGCGCTGACCGTCAGTTTACCGCCCAGTTTTGCGATTCAATGGCTGGTGCCAAGATTGTCTGGCTTTAACTCAGCTTATCCGGGCATCGATGTACGCATCCAGGCGGTAGACCGTGAAGAAGATAAATTGGCCGACGATGTCGACGTTGCCATATTCCATGGTCGGGGTAACTGGCCGGGGCTACGGGCAGAGCGATTGTATGCGGAGTATTTACTGCCGGTTTGTTCTCCTTCGTTGCTGATG
Organism: Rahnella sp. GSA61A; assembly: GCF_019969905.1. Taxonomy (NCBI): domain Bacteria; kingdom Pseudomonadati; phylum Pseudomonadota; class Gammaproteobacteria; order Enterobacterales; family Yersiniaceae; genus Rahnella; species Rahnella sp. GSA61A. The sequence goes on from NZ_JAHXYO010000028.1 coordinate 21,650, forward strand.
GGGGATAATCCGCTGAAGGAACCCGCCGATTTAAGTCATCACACACTGCTGCACGATGCTTCCCGTCGGGACTGGCTGGCGTACACCAAACAGCTTGGGTTGCAGCAGGTGAATGTGCAGCAGGGGCCTATTTTCAGCCACAGTGCGATGGTGGTTCAGGCCGCCGTTCACGGGCAGGGTATTGCGCTGGTGAATAATGTCATGGCACAGACTGAGATTGAGGCCGGACGTCTGGTGTGTCCGTTCAGTGAAGTTTTAATTAGTAAAAATGCTTTTTATCTGGTTTGTCATGACAGTCAGGCAGAACTGGGTAAAATAGCCGCCTTTCGTCAGTGGATCCTCGCCCGTGCAGCCAGCGAGCAGGAAAAACTGCGCTTTCGTTTCGATCAGGCGTGAGGCCTGATTCCTGGGGATAGAAAGTCCTGAGTCTGCTGATGAGATTGATTAATCAGGTTTTTCATCAGCAAATAACGATAACAGGTAACGCATAATGACCAGTCGTTCAATGTTGATTTTCGCCGCTATCAGCGGTTTTATCTACGTCGCTTTCGGTGCTTTTGGCGCACATGTGTTGAGCCAGTCGCTCGGCGAAGCGGAAATGGCATGGATCCATACCGGGTTAACTTATCAAAGCATTCATACGCTGGTAGTGATGATTCTGGGTGTTGCGATGCAGCGCCAGCGCAATGTGTGGTTCTACTGGAGCAGCGCCTTTTTAGCGCTGGGAACCGTTTTATTCAGCGGCAGCCTTTATTGTCTGGCGCTGTCACATCTCCGTTTGTTCGTTTTTGTCACTCCGATTGGCGGTACCTTGTTCCTGGTCGGTTGGATTTTGTTGTTGATCGGCGCATTGCGCCTGAAGAAAAAGGCCGAACGCCATGAATAAACTTGCTCTCTACTGCCGTCAGGGTTTTGAAAAAGAATGCGCAGCAGAAATTACTGACAAAGCTGCGAAGATGGAAATCTTCGGTTTTGCCCGCGTGAAAGAAAACAGCGGTTATGTGCTGTTTGAATGCTATCAACCAGATGATGCTGACCGTATCGCCAAAGAACTGCCCTTCCGCGAGCTGATTTTTGCCCGTCAGTTGATCGTGGTGGGAGAGTTGCTGAAAGATTTGCCGCCGGAAGATCGTGTTTCTCCGATTGTCGGCATGGTTCAGAACGTGATTACCAACGGTGGTGAGCTTCGCGTTGAAGTGCCTGATACCAATGAAAGCAAAGAGCTGACCAAGTTCTGCCGCAAACTGACTGTGCCGCTGCGTTCCGCGATGCGCGAATGCAAAGTGCTGGGCAAGAAAGAGAATGCGCTGCGTCCGGTAGTGCATGTGTTCTTTATCGCGCCGGGTTGCTGCTATGTGGGGTATTCCTACAGCAATAACAATTCACCGTTCTATATGGGTATTCCGCGCCTCAAGTTTCCTTCCGAAGCGCCAAGCCGTTCAACGCTGAAACTGGAAGAAGCTTTCCATGTCTTTATTCCGGCTGATGAGTGGGATGAACGTCTGGCAAGTGGCATGTACGCGGTGGATTTAGGCGCGTGTCCTGGCGGCTGGACGTACCAGCTGACACAACGCAGCATGATGGTCACGGCTGTCGACAACGGTCCGATGGCACCCAGCCTGATGGAAACCGGTCAGGTGATTCATCTGCGTGAAGACGGCTTCCGTTACAAATCCACCAGCACTAAGAACTACTGGCTGGTGTGTGACATGGTCGAAAAACCGGCTAAAGTGGCTGCGCTGATGTGTGACTGGCTGGTCAACGGCTGGTGCCGTGAGGCGATCTTTAACCTGAAGTTGCCGATGAAAAAGCGTTACGAAGAAGTCTCTAATATTCTTGAACGCATCGACGAACGTCTGAAAGAAAATGGCGTGAATGCCGAGATCTTCGCGAAGCAGCTTTATCACGATCGCGAAGAAGTCACCGTGCATATCCGCCGTTTCTGGTCGGCTATTGGCGGACGCCGCGACGAGCGTGATCGCTGATACTCGTCATACTTTGAACTGCAGGGGCGTGGGCTGCGTGCGTTCGCCCGAATCACTTACTTGCCACCTGCCTGCAATTCAAATTATTCAGAGTATCCTTCCTGAGCACTTGCGTTTGAGAAGTGCTTTTTTATGGCAAACGCAGTTGCTGCAAATTGCCATCCAGCGCGACGTCGGTTTGCAGCGTTGATACACGTTTGCAGGCATACGCCAGTTCACGGTGCTCTTCGAGTTTTTTACGCCATTTTTCCGGCACGCCTTCCAGATTGTCGTAAAGCTCATCCAGCGATCCGGTCTGTGTCAGTAACGTGACCGCTGTCTTCGGGCCTATTCCCGGCACTCCCGGGATTTTACTGCTGCTGATCCCGGCCAGACCCCAGTAATCGGTGAGTTGCTGTGGCAATACGCCAAACGTTTCCTGAACAAACGGCATATCCAGCCAGCGTTTCTGGAAGTAATCGCGGATCTGAATATTGGGTGCCAGTAACTGACAGTACCCTTTATCGGTTGAAACGATGGTGACCTGATGGCCGCCGGATGACACTTTCGCGGCCAGTGTTGCCGCCAGGTCGTCCGCTTCATTACCGGCAGAATGCCAGCAGGCAATGCCTAGCCCTTCAAAACCGGCTTTCAGGCTGGGCATTTCCGCAACCAGATTATCTGGCATTGGTGAGCGCCCGGCTTTGTAGTCGGGCAGACACTGATGACGCCAACTGTCTGCCCGGTCATCTTCGTCAAATACGGCAACGGCATGTGTGGGCTGAGTATGCTGAATCAGCTGACCTATGGCGTTCTGGCAGGTAATCAGACAAGGCGAACCCTGAACCGCATGGATACGGCGGATCAGGTTCAGGGCATCAATAATCAGCAGATGTATTGCCATGTTAATCTCCATAATAAAGGCGACTCGCGTCGCCCTTAGATCTGCTTTAGAAGTGTGACTTGCCGTGTGATCGGTCGGTCAGGCACAAATCTCATAGCAAGGAATATATGCGCTGCCCGGCAATTTCATACGGTGCTGGGCGACGAAACCTTGCAGCAGGCTGTCCATTTTTTTCATTAAAGCCGGATCGCCGTGCAGCTTGAAGCGACCATGTTTTTCGATGGCGTGGATCCCAAATTCTTTCACGTTACCGGCCACAATACCGGAGAAGGCGCGGCGCAGTGCGGCGGCCAGTTCCTGCGGTGGCTGGTTAGGATAAAGATTCAGGTTCGCCATGTTTTCATGATTCGGTTCGAACGGGTGCTGCAAATCGGGCGCAATGCGAATCGACCAGTTGAAACTGTAGGCATCTCCGCTGTTACGACGGTTTTCTTTCACCAGCGGCATGGCGCGTTTCATCTGACGGGCGACTTCTGTCGGATCGTCGATGATGATGGTGTAGAACTTACAGGCTTCTTCACCCAGCGTTTCTTTAATGAAGGCATCAAGAACGTGGAAGTAATCCGCGCTTTCTTTCGGGCCGGTGAGGATCAGCGGTAAAACCTGATCGCTGTTTTCCGGATCCATCAGAATGCCCAGCAGATACAGTAATTCTTCTGCGGTACCTACACCGCCAGGGAAGATAATGATCCCGTGCGCAATGCGCACGAACGCCTCAAGCCGTTTTTCGATATCCGGCATGATGATCAGTTCGTTGACCAGTGGATTAGGCGGCTCAGCAGCAATAATCGACGGTTCTGTCATGCCGATAAAGCGGCCGGCTTTGTAGCGCTGTTGCGCGTGGCCGACGGCGGCGCCTTTCATCGGGGCTTCCATTGCGCCCGGGCCACAGCCGGTACAAATGTTCAGTTCACGCAGACCCAGCTGACTGCCGACGTTACGGGCATACTGATATTCAATTTCATTAATTGAATGTCCGCCCCAGCAAACCACCATGTTCGGATCTTCATCCAGATGCAGGGCGCGGGCATTGCGTAAGATAGAGAACACCAGATTGGTCAGATGCGCTGAGTTTTTGGTATTCAGGTGCTGAAAACGACCGGCGTTGTCAATTTGCCCGCTCACGAACAGAATATCGCGCAGTACAGCAAACAGGTTGGCCTGTAATGAGCGGATAATCCGGCCATCCACAAATGCGTCTTCCGGTGGGTTTACCAGTTCCAGTTTCACGCCACGCTCTCTGCGCAGCACATTGATATCAAAGCTTTCGTAACGGTCGAGAAGCTCTTTACTGCTGTCAGTCTGGCTGCCGCTGTTAAGCACGGCCAGTGAACAATTTCGGAAAAGACGATAGAGGTCGCTGCTCGCAGTACGTTTGAGCATGTCGACTTCCAGCTGCGACAACAAATCCATTGAGCCTAACGGGCTGATATGTGTAATCAAAGTTGCTCCTTGACACCAACGGGTGCAGTGATTCTTTCTGCTACCTGATTGCGGCGCATGATTTTTCGGATCATATTTTTTGCGCCGTACGCGATTTAACAGTAACCCCGTCATCAGGCTTTTACCAATGCTGACAGAGCGTTAGCTCAGTTCTTGAGCAACGTCTCGCATTATTGTCTGACAAGTCGCGCGGTTGCAGGTTCAAACGGGAAGTTGGATCTCCATGGATTGATGTCCAGACCACCGCGGCGTGTATAGCGCGCATAAACGGCAAGCTTTTCCGGCTGGCAGAAACGCAGCAAATCATTAAAGATGCGTTCAACGCATTGTTCGTGGAATTCATTGTGATGGCGGAAAGAAACCAGGTAACGCAGCAGCGCTTCATGGTCGATTTTCGGGCCGCGATATTGGACCTGAACGGAACCCCAGTCTGGCTGATGGGTGATCAGGCAGTTGGATTTCAGCAGATGACTGACCAGCGACTCTTCAACGATCTCAGCACCTTTAGCATTGGCCAGATAATCCGTGCTGAACTCGTAACTGTCGATCTCAATATCCTGCTCATCGATGCAAACACCGTCAAAATGCCCAACCGCTGAACCTTCAATCTCAGACAGACGGCTGACGCTCACCGTGACTTCGCCTTGCGCGCAGGCGCTTAAATCACGGGTTAATGTTTCCTTGACCGCCTGCCAGTCCGCGAAAACGGTCTGGTTGAAGCTGTTCAGATAGAGCTTGAAGCTTTTGGATTCGATCAGATTCTGGCTGTTGGCATTCAGACTGATTTCACCCACGGCAACCTGCGGCAGGCCTTTGGCATTGAGCCACGACAGTTCATACAGCGTCCAGATATCTGCGCCATGAAACGGTAAGTTGTCCGGATATAAACCCAGCGGTTCACGGTTCATGCTGCGCGGAACGGCCTGCAATAAAGACGCGTCGTATTGATCGACATAAGCCGTACTTTTACCCAGCGTCAGTTGCGCCAGGGCGGGGTTATCCTGATATGAGGACATGCTGTCACCTTACGAAATAGGTACAATAGAGAATAATCCCTAGTTTACCCCAGCCTTACCGGAAGATGAGAGAATTATGGAGTCTGAAGTTTCTGTAGCATTGCGTGAATTTACTCAACGTTATGTCGATCTCTGGCAACAGGAAACCGGCATGCCGCCCGCCAGTGAAGCCCTTTTTGGTGTGGATTCGCCGTGCGTGGTCAAAACAGATGAAGACAAGGTCTTCTGGCTAACACAGACGTTTACCCCTGATGCGACCTTGCAAAATGTAGAACGGGCGCTGGAATTACAGTTGCGTCCTGAGGCGCATGAGTTTTACACGACACAGTATGCAGGGGACATGACCGCCAGCTGGCAGGGAAATCCGCTGACGTTGTTGCAGGTCTGGAGCCAGGAAGATTTCACCCGTTTGCAGGAAAATCTGATCGGGCATCTGGTCACGCAAAAGAGGCTGAAGCTGACACCTACCCTTTTTCTGGCGACCACAGATTCCGAGCTGGATCTGGTTTCGTTATGCAATGTGACCGGTAATGTCGTGCTGGAACAGTTCGGCAGTAAAAAACGAACTATACTCTCGCCATCGTTATCAGAATTCCTTACAATGCTGACCGCTGTTTGTCCCGCCTGAGCAACATCATCTGAACGACCCATCCCGCAGAGCACAAATGGCTCACAAGCGTGTGAGAGATCTCTCACAAAGGCTGTAAGAGATCTCGCTAATTTGACTTAATTACTTCCTGGTTAAAATAATTTTCATAAATTAAATCAATTAGTTGGTTGATTTATTGGTTGTGAGACGGCTTACGCCCGCTGAGGTTGGCTTACAGCCTGCCTTGCTCCCAAGGCCGAAATCAACGATTCTAGTCAGGCACTAAGGAAGCATGAAGCAGAACATCAGGATGATGGCTGATTCATAAAAAAGGGGACGGCTCAGGAAGAGTCAGGACGGCATCGGATTATGCCAGGATGTTTCAGGACGAAACCAGGGACACCTCCAGGACGGAGAAGAGAGCTCACAAAGGAAGCTGAGCGGGTCACAGATGACCAAGGGACATCAGTCAGGATGACTTAGGACAGACCGTCAGGATGAAAGTTGGACGATGCAAAGGACAGCCGGTTAGGATAACCGCAGGAAAAGTTTTCAGGGATTGAGCAGGGAGCACTCAGGTAGCTGGATTGCTATAAAACGAACCGGGGGCACTGTGAAAACAGTGCCCCCAACTTTTATGTCTATAAAAATTACTTCTGTAAAATCTTCCTTCCAGCCCAAAGCGCCAGCCATTCCTCAGCCGATCGCCCCCAAGACATCATCCTGCCCCTGCTTTTTCGGCAACAGGAATAAAGTGGCAAAAATATCCAGCAGATAAATCGCGGCCAGCAAGGTAATTGCTGCGGTAAATGACACCTGTGCCACCAGCATTCCAATCACCAGCGGGCCAAAACCACCGACGCCACGTCCGAGATTAAATAACAGATTCTGGGCCGTCGCCCGGACACGTACCGGATAGAGATCGGAAATCAGGCCGCCGTAACCGCCAATCATGCCATTCACGAACATCCCCATCAGCGCGCCTGCGAACAACATCAGCGTCGGGTCAGACAACTGCGCGTAACACACCACCATCACGACAGCGCCAATCTGATAAATCAGGAAGATTTTCCAGCGCGGGAAACGATCCGACAACATGCCGAACAGCCAGATGCCGAAGGTCATACCGACAACCGTCACGGCGGTCCACAGGCCAGATTTGGTCAGTGAGAAGCCAAAGTTTTTCGACAGATAACTCGGCATCCAGATCATCAGCCCGTAATAACCAAAGTTCTGAACAGAGCACAGGATCAGAATGCCGATACTGGCTTTGGTCGTGACTTTATCGCGGAACAGTAACTTAATGCGGCTAAACAGTGAGCCATCATTATTGCTGGCAGTGTGTTTTACGAAGGCTTCCGGTTCGCCCATTGTGCGGCGGATAAGGAAAGAGGCCAGCGCCGGTAACAGTCCGACCAGGAACATGCCGCGCCAGCCGATAATGCCCAACAGCATCGGTGTCAGGAAGGCGGCCATTAGCACGCCGAGCTGCCAGCCCATGCCGACATAGGCCGAGGCGCGGTTACGTTTTTCCGCTGGCCACGCTTCTGCAATCAGCGCCATGCCGATACCAAATTCACCGCCCAGGCCGACACCAGCCAGAGTGCGATAGATCAGTAAATCCCAGTACCCTTGTGCGAAAGCGCATAAACCGGTGAAGAGGGAGAACATCAGAATGGTGAAGGTCAGTACCCGGATGCGGCCGAAACGATCGCTGATAGGTCCGAAAATGACGCCGCCCAGTACGGCACCAATCAGGGTCCAGGTCACCAGCGAACCACTTTGTGAGGAAGACAAACCAAATTCGCTGGTAATAGCCGGGAGCATGAAACCGAGGATCAATAAATCAAATCCGTCCATGGCGTAGCCGGTGACGGAGGCCAGCATGGCTTTTGCCGGTGTTGCGTGTGCTTTTTGAATGTGTTGTGCGGACATGTGGACAGATCTGTAAAGAAAAAAGTGGCGGTAGTTTGCCCGTATCGGGCGTTTATCGCTACCACGAAAAACTTATGGTTGGATAGATAAATTGGATAGGATGCAGAGAGTTGGGGCATCAGTCCTTCAATGTTATGCTTTGCGCCCCCCGGCGGAGGCTGCCCGGGGCCATGAACGAAGAGAGTCATTGATGAATATAGAAAACCAGGTTCGCCAGATTTTAGAAGATATCGAGCAGGTCATGCGTGATGAAAAATTGTGGCACGCCACGCCGCCGGAAGCGGAAGCCTTTGAAAGCAAAGAGCCGTTTTCAGTGGATACCCTGTCTGCTGAACAATGGCTCCAATGGGTGCTGGTTCCCCGTATGTACGCGTTGCTGGAGGCCCAGGCACCAATGCCAACCCGTTTTGCTATCACCCCCTATTTTGAAGTGGCGATGCCTGAAGCACTCCGTTTGCTGACTCAGCTGCAACGCCTCGACGATTTGCTGAACATAGAAGACTGACATGCTGGAAATTTTGTATCAGGACGAACATCTGATCGCAGTAAATAAACCTGCGGGTATGCTGGTTCACCGCAGCTGGCTGGACCGCCATGAAACGGTGTTTGTGATGCAAACATTGCGTGATCAGATTGGTCAGCATGTGTTTACGGTTCACCGGCTGGATAAGCCGACGTCGGGCGTTTTGCTGCTGGCGCTGTCCAGCGAAGTGGCGCGTTTGCTGTCGCAGCAGTTTGAAAATAACCAGATGAGCAAGGTGTATCATGCCGTGGTTCGCGGGTATGTGCCGCAAGACGGTACCCTCGATTACGCGCTGACGGAAGAGCTTGATAAAATCGCCGATAAGTTTGCCAGTCCGGATAAAGCGCCACAGCCTGCGGTCACGCATTATCGCGTGGTGGCTCAGGTCGAGATGCCCGTGGCTGTTGGTCGTTATGATACGGCCCGTTATAGCCTGGTTGAACTGAAACCAGAAACCGGTCGTAAACATCAGCTGCGCAGGCATATGTCGCATCTGCGTCACCCGATAATCGGAGACAGCGCGCACGGTGATTTAAAGCAAAACCGGGGTATGACGCAGCATTTCGGCTGTTCCGGGCTGATGCTGCACGCCAGTCATATGCAATTGCCTCATCCGGTTACGGGTGAGCCGTTGTCGATTCAGGCGCGCTGGGATCATCGCTGGCAAAATGTGGTGACACAGTTTGGCTGGCAGGGAAAAATCCCTGAGCTTGAAAGGGTTGAGTTTGCAGAAACTTGCCGTCAGGATAGTGCACAAATTTAGTCCCTTTGATTGAAATATTGGCATCACACAGGAGTGAAACCCATGGCAGAAGTCGGAATTTTTGTCGGTACGGTATACGGCAATGCGTTACTGGTGGCAGAGGAAGCGGAAACCGTGCTGAAAGGCCAGGGTCATGACGTGAAACTGTTTGAAGAAGGCACGCTTGAAGCCTGGCAATATTACCGTCATCACTTTGTGCTGATTGTGACGTCGACTACCGGTCAGGGGGATTTGCCGGACAGCATAGCGCCTTTGTATGTCGCCATCCGTGACACCGTGGGCTATCAGCCGGAGTTGCGTTACGGCATGATTGCGCTGGGTGATATCAGCTACGATCATTTCTGTGGCGGCGGCCATAAGCTGGATGATTTATTGCAGGAACAAGGCGCATCGCGCATTGGCGAAATGCTGGAAATTGACGCCATGGAAACTGCCGAACCGGAAACCGTTGCGATTCCGTGGGTGGAAAAATGGGGACAGTTGCTTAAATAACGTCACACCCTTTGCCGTTCTGCGCGCAAGAAATAAAAAGGTCAGGCAAACGCCTGACCTTTTTTGTATTCACATCTTCTGACCGGAATTTATCAGCGGCCGTTGGTGAGTTTTTCCAGATCAGATTCAATCTCAGAAATTTTATTCGCCACGACAGATTCAAGATGGCGTAAGTCATCCAGAATTTTACGTTTCAGATCCACTTCTACCTGATCACGCTGACAGATTTGATCCAGCTCATCAATCACATAGCGCAGATTTGGGCTGATCTCATGAATTTCTTTATAACCCTGACCGGCATTATCGGCAACGATGGTTTTACGCTGGCGCGGGTATTTAAACTTCACGCTTTTAGCAAAAAACTCGCCTTTATCTCTGCGGAAATAGATCTTCAGAATATCGTTATTGGCCTCCTGACGCAGGCTGTAACGATCAATATCGTCGGGATTATTAATGCCCAGGCTTTTCAGATTGTCATACATAGCGCCACCTTCGTTTAGGAGAAAATCAGAGTGTCATGATGAACTGAACGGCGGCTTTAATCATTGATTAATTGCACAGTTTGCCGTTTAGAAGATAAAAAAATAGCGGGTTATTTTTTAAAACAATACCCGCTATTTTTAAGTTTAGTCGATTGTGCGCAATAACTCATTCAGGCCGGTTTTGCCCAGAGTTTTCGCATCTACTTTCTTGACGATGACAGCGCAGTACAGGCTGTATTTACCGTCTTTAGAAGGCAGGTTGCCGGAAACCACTACGGAGCCCGCTGGTACGCGGCCGTAATGCACTTCACCAGTTTCACGGTCATAGATTTTGGTGCTCTGGCCGATGTAAACACCCATGGAAATCACCGAGCCTTCTTCCACGATCACGCCTTCAACGATTTCTGAACGCGCGCCGATGAAGCAATTGTCTTCGATGATAGTCGGGTTCGCCTGAAGTGGCTCCAGAACGCCGCCGATACCTACGCCACCGGACAGATGAACGTTTTTACCGATCTGCGCACAAGAACCGACAGTCGCCCAGGTATCAACCATGGTGCCTTCATCAACGTAAGCGCCGATGTTGACATAAGAAGGCATCAGCACGGTGTTGCGTGCAATGAATGCGCCTTTACGCACGGCAGCAGGTGGCACCACGCGGAAACCTTCACGCTGGAAACGCGCTTCATCGTAGTCAGCGAATTTCATGGGCACTTTATCGAAGTAACGGCTCTCACCGCCTTCCATCACCTGGTTGTCATTGATTCTGAACGAGAGCAGTACCGCTTTCTTCAGCCACTGATGCGTCACCCATTCGCCATCAATCTTCTCAGCAACGCGCAATTCGCCGCTGTCGATTTTGCTGATAACTTCAGTGATAGCGTCGCGCGTTACGCTGTCAACGTTAGCCGGAGTAATGTCTGCACGGCGCTCGAAGGCTTGTTCAATAACGGTTTGTAGTTGCTGCATCCTGTTCTCTTTCCTGAATTGGTTTTAAAAGATAGTGGTACTTGTATCACATTTTATCGCCAGGGTTGAGTGCCTCAGTTAACCGGCGTGTGATTTCCTGGCGAGTTTGCTTATCCAGCGCACGACGCTCGCCATTTGCCAGAATAAATAAGTCCTCTACGCGTTCGCCGATGGTCGAGATGCGCGCACCGTGCAGCGACAGGCCGAGATCAGAGAAGACTTCCCCGACGCGTGCCAGCAGGCCGGGTTGATCCAGCGACACCAGTTCCATATACGTCCGGCGGTCGGTATGCGTCGGCAGGAAACTGACTTCGGTCTGCACGCTGAAATGACGCAGTTTCGGCGAAGGACGTCGCGCACGCGGCGGCTGATAAGCCTGCGTCATCGACTGTTCCAGCGCGTAACGAATGGCTTCATGCCGGTCTTGTGCCAGCGGGCTGCCGTCCGGTTCCAGTACAATGAAAGTATCCATCGCCATGCCGTCGCGATTGGTGAAAATCTGCGCGTCATGAATGCTCAGGTTACGCCTGTCCAGCTCACCGGCGACGGTGGCAAACAGATACGGTCGGTCAGGGCTCCAGATAAATATCTCGGTCCCGCCGCGCGTTGCCTGACGGCTGACCAGCACCAGCGGTTTGGTGGAGTCATGTTCCAGCAGGTGTCTTGCGTGCCATGCCAGTTGATTGGGTGAATGGCGCAGGAAATAATCCGCCCGGCAGCGGCTCCAGATACGGTGCAGCGCTTCTTCATCAATATTATCCATACGCAGCAATGCCAGCGCCTGAAGGCGGTGATGACGCACGCGCTCGCGAAGATCCGGCGTGTTTTGCATGCCGCGGCGCAATTGCTTTTCGGTGGCAAAATACAGTTCGCGTATCAGGCTTTGTTTCCAGCTGTTCCACAGGGTTTCGTTGGTAGCACAGATATCCGCCACGGTCAGGCTGACCAGATAGCGCAGGCGAACTTCGGTCTGCATTTCTGCGGCGAACTGCTGGATTTCATTAGGATCCTGAATATCGCGGCGCTGTGCCGTCACTGACATCAGCAAGTGACAGCGAACCAGCCACGAGACCAACTGGGTTTCACGGGAATTCAGCCCGTGCAGTTCGGCAAATTCCAGCACATCCTGCGCGCCGAGAATCGAGTGATCACCACCGCGGCCTTTGGCAATATCGTGGAACAGGGCGGCCATCAGCAACAGTTCAGGCTGTGGCAGCCGCGGATACAGCTCCACACAGAGTGGATGTTTCGGCCGGGTTTCTTCGTGAGCAAAGCTTTCAAGTTTTTGCAGCACGCGAATGGTATGTTCATCGACTGTGTACGCGTGGAACAAGTCGAATTGCATCTGCCCGACGATCTGCCCCCATTGCGGCATATATGCCCACAGCACGCTGTGGCGGTGCATAGGCACCAGCGCGCGTGACACGGCGCCCGGATGGCGCAGGATCGACATAAACATTTCGCGCGCCTGCGGGATCATGCATAGCGGCTCTTTGAGATGTCGACGGGCATGGCGCAGCAGGCGGACGGTGGTGGAGTAAATCCCTTTGATTTCGCGATGGCGCACCATCAGGTGGAACATGCTGATGATAGTTTCCGGACGGCGGTCAAAGAGCGTGCTGTCCCGCAGATCAATCAGATCGCCACGCAGTTGGAAATCTTCATCGAGCGGCCGTGGTTTTTCATTCGGGCCGATGGCCAGAATCGCTTCATCGAACAACTGCAATAACATCTGATTCAGCTCGCCGACCCGGCGGGTCATGCGGTAGAAATCTTTCATCATGCGTTCGACGGGCTGATTGCCTTCGCCCTGATATTGCAGCAATTGCGCCACACTTTGCTGGCGGTCGAACAGCAGACGGTTGTCGTAGCGGGGCAGCAGCAAATGCAGGGCAAAACGGATTCGCCACAGGAAACTCTGACATTCCAGCAGTTCGTTGCGCTCAGCTTTGGTCAGAAAACCAAAGGCCACCATTTCGTCCAGCGATGTGGCGCCAAAATGACGACGGGCTACCCATAAAATGGTGTGAATGTCGCGCAGGCCGCCAGGGCTGCTTTTGATATCTGGCTCAAGGTTATAACTGGTGCCGTGATAACGCAGATGGCGTTCATTTTGTTCATCAATTTTGGCGCGGAAGAAGTTTGGCGAAGGCCAGAATCCGTCGCTGAAAATGTGTTTCTGCATACTGAGAAACAGCGCGACATCGCCGCAGATCAGGCGGGATTCGATCAGGTTGGTGGCTACGGTTAAATCAGCCAACCCTTCCAGCAGACATTCTTCCAGCGTACGCACGCTGTGTCCGACTTCCAGCTTAACGTCCCACAGCAAGGTAATCAGTTCACCGATGCGCAATGCCTGTTCATCGTTAAGCCGTTTCTGGCTGAGCACCAGAACATCGATATCCGATAAAGGATGCAATTCGCCGCGCCCGTAGCCGCCTACGGCCACCATCGCAGTTTCCGGAATATTGTCGAAGCCGTAGAAGGTCCACAAACGCTGTAACAGCTGATCGATGTAATGCGTCCGTGCGTCTACCAGTTCTTCAGCCTGTTGCCCGGCATTGAAGGCATCCGCCAGCCATGCCTGAAACTGTTCCATATGCTGTTTCAGGCTCTGACGGTTTAAATCGTCGTCCGGATAGACAGAAGGGGAGGCCGGTTGTAGCGGAAAAGTACGGGCGAGATCCTGCGTGGTTTGCAGTAGTACGCTCTTTTCAGCCGGGAAGTTTTCAATCATGGGTGCGCAGCCCTACACGTGAGAGACCAATAAACGTGAAAGATAAAAAAAACCGGCTTTCGCCGGCTTGATTCACAGATTTATACCCTCTCCGCAGAGCGGGTGACTGTTTAGTCGTGCGTCAGGATAGCCGGAATGGTGTCATCCTTACGCAGCGTCATAATTTCACAACCGTTATCTGTCACCACAATAGTATGCTCGTACTGAGCCGACAAGCTGCGATCTTTAGTTTTTACTGTCCAGCCGTCTTTCATGGTGCGGATACGGTAATCGCCTGCGTTGACCATCGGTTCAACGGTAAACGCCATACCCGCCTGAAGCACAACACCGCCGTCATCCGCATCGTAATGCAGTACCTGAGGCTCCTCGTGGAAACCCTCACCGATGCCGTGACCGCAATATTCGCGTACCACAGAGAATTTCTCGGCTTCAACGAACTTCTGGATCTCTTTACCCAACGTGCGCAGGCGGATACCTGGCTTGATCAGGCGCAGTGCGATATACAGGCTTTCCTGCGTGATACGGCAAAGACGCTCACCCAGAATCGTCGGTTTACCCGCGATGAACATTTTGGAGGTGTCACCATGGAAACCATCCTTAATGACCGTGACATCAATGTTGACGATGTCGCCATCTTTCAAAATTTTGTCTTCGCTCGGAATACCGTGGCACACCACTTCGTTAACGGAAATACAGACAGATTTCGGGAAGCCGTGGTAATCCAGGCAGGCAGAAACCGCCTGTTGCTTGTTCACGATGTGATCGGCACAAATGCGATCCAGCTCGCCGGTGCTGACGCCCGGTTTAACGAAAGGCTCAATGATTTCCAGCACTTCCGCGGCCAGACGGCCAGCAACGCGCATTTTTTCGATGTCTTCAGGGGTTTTGATTGAAATAGCCATGTGTTGTCCTGCGGGTTCTGTGCATCAGGTGTGCTTTATTTCTACACCGATGTCGTCAATAATTAGCTGTGGCTTATGGTATCAGCCCTGATATTTGCTGCCAAACTATCATTTCCCGGGAAGCAATCCGGTGAACAAAAGTTGCTGCCGGGCCGTTATTTATGGTATAAAGCGCGCCGGCAATCCGCTCTGGGTCTTACGACTCTGAGGGATTAAAGCCAAAATCACTCATTGTGTACTTATTAACGTAAGTAATAACACACACGTATCGACACATACGCCGGGGTGCCTTGGGAATTCGTTCTGCAGGGTCGGTTGTATGGGATACGTGGAGGCATAACCCCAACTACTTAATAGAGGTTTTATCATGGCAACTGTTTCCATGCGCGACATGCTCAAGGCCGGTGTTCACTTCGGTCACCAAACCCGTTACTGGAACCCGAAAATGAAGCCATTCATCTTCGGCGCTCGTAACAAGGTTCACATCATC
Organism: Rahnella sp. GSA61A; assembly: GCF_019969905.1. Taxonomy (NCBI): domain Bacteria; kingdom Pseudomonadati; phylum Pseudomonadota; class Gammaproteobacteria; order Enterobacterales; family Yersiniaceae; genus Rahnella; species Rahnella sp. GSA61A. The sequence goes on from NZ_JAHXYO010000028.1 coordinate 36,859, forward strand.
AACCTTGAGAAAACTGTTCCAATGTTCAACGAAGCTCTGGCTGAGTTGCAGAAGATCTCCTCCCGTAAAGGTAAGATCCTGTTCGTTGGTACTAAACGCGCAGCAAGCGAAGCGGTAAAAGAAGCTGCACACAACTGCGACCAGTTCTTCGTGAACCATCGCTGGTTGGGCGGCATGCTGACTAACTGGAAAACAGTTCGTCAGTCCATCAAACGTTTGAAAGATCTGGAAATTCAGTCTCAGGACGGCACCTTCGAGAAGCTGACCAAGAAAGAGGCGCTGATGCGTACTCGTGAACTGGCTAAGCTGGAAAACAGCCTGGGTGGTATCAAGGATATGGGTGGTCTTCCTGATGCTCTGTTCGTTATCGATGCTGATCACGAACACATTGCAATCAAAGAAGCTAACAACCTGGGTATCCCGGTATTCTCCATTGTTGATACCAACTCCGATCCGGATGGCGTTGACTTTGTTATCCCAGGTAACGATGACGCAATCCGTGCAGTAAATCTGTACCTGAGCGCTGTTGCTGCCACTGTTCGTGAAGGCCGTTCGCAAGATCTGGCTGTTCAGGCAGAAGAAAGCTTCGTAGAAGCTGAATAATAAGGCAAGCTCAGCAGAGCCCTTATTAACCAGGTATTGAAATATGTTGGTTAGGGGGCCTTTATTGGCCCCCTTTGCTTATCTTAAATGCGAGAAATATCTCACCGCAAAAACCCTTTTTGCACTGAGATAATCGAGGAAAATACAATGGCTGATATTACCGCTGCCCTGGTAAAAGAACTGCGCGAACGTACTGGCGCTGGCATGATGGATTGTAAGAAAGCTCTGGTTGAAGCTAACGGCGACATCGAGCTGGCAATTGAAAACATGCGTAAATCTGGCGCGATCAAAGCGGCGAAAAAAGCAGGCAACGTAGCTGCTGACGGCGTGATCAAAACCAAAATCGAAGGTAACTTCGGCGTGATTCTGGAAGTTAACTGCCAGACTGACTTCGTGGCTAAAGATGCTGGTTTCCAGGCTTTCGCTGACAAAGTACTGGACGCTGCTGTTGCAGGCAAAGTGACTGACGTTGAAGTCCTGAAAGCTCAGTTCGAAGAAGAACGTATTCAGCTGGTTGCTAAAATCGGTGAGAACATCAACATTCGCCGCGTTCAAATCCTTGAAGGCGACGTGTTGGGCAGCTACCTGCACGGCGCTCGTATCGGCGTTCTGATTGCTGCTAAAGGCGCTGATGAAGAACTGGTTAAGCAAATTGCTATGCACGTTGCAGCAAGCAAACCAGAATTCGTTAAGCCTGAAGATGTGTCTGCCGAAGTGGTAGAAAAAGAGTACCAGGTTCAGCTGGACATCGCGATGCAGTCTGGCAAGCCAAAAGAGATTGCAGAGAAAATGGTTGAAGGCCGCATGAAGAAATTCACCGGCGAAGTTTCTCTGACTGGTCAGCCTTTCGTTATCGACCCAAGCAAAACTGTGGGTCAGGTTCTGAAAGAACATAGCGCTGACGTGACTAACTTCATCCGCTTCGAAGTGGGCGAAGGTATCGAGAAAGTTGAGACTGACTTTGCTGCTGAAGTTGCAGCAATGACTAAACAGTCTTAATCAGTATCTGATACACCCTAAAATGGAACCGCTGCGAAAGGGCGGTTCCGTTTTATCCAGCCCCAAATTCCTATTACATTGTGCGTGAATGTCATTCAGACAGCGCTATGATGTAAAGACTGACTATCCATTAAGACACATTGCTTCTAGGACAGACACCATGGCTACCAATGCGAAACCCGTTTATCAACGTATCCTGCTCAAACTCAGTGGCGAAGCCCTGCAGGGTAGTGAAGGTTTTGGTATCGACGCGAGTGTATTAGATCGCATGGCTCAGGAAGTAAAAGAGCTGGTCGAACTCGGCATTCAGGTAGGTGTTGTGATCGGCGGCGGTAACTTGTTCCGTGGCGCGGGTCTGGCACAGGCGGGCATGAATCGTGTTGTAGGCGACCATATGGGTATGCTGGCGACTGTCATGAATGGCCTGGCAATGCGTGATGCATTACACCGCGCCTATGTTAACGCACGCCTGATGTCTGCAATCCCTTTGAACGGTGTTTGTGATAATTACAGCTGGGCAGAAGCCATCAGCTTGCTGCGTCATAACCGTGTGGTGATTTTCTCCGCCGGTACCGGCAATCCTTTCTTTACCACTGACTCAGCAGCGTGTCTGCGCGGGATCGAAATCGAAGCTGATGTGGTATTAAAAGCGACCAAAGTTGACGGCGTATATTCTGCCGACCCGGTGAAAAATCCGGAAGCGACACTCTACGAAACACTGACCTATCAGGAAGTGTTGGAACAGGAATTGAAAGTGATGGATCTGGCGGCCTTCACGCTGGCCCGCGATCACAATCTGCCAATTCGCGTTTTCAACATGAATAAGCCTGGTGCACTGCGTCGCGTGGTGATGGGTGAAAATGAAGGAACGCTGATTTCTAAAGCGGAGTGATCCTTCACAATTGAACATTACGTTCAGCCAGCCTCTGCTGGCATGAGTATTCACGGACTATACTGATGTTATGGTCTGCCAGGTAATCAGCTTTCAAAGGTTCACAACGTGATTAACGAAATCAAAAAAGACGCTGAAATTCGCATGGAAAAATGCGTTGAATCATTCAAAACGCATATCAGCAAAATCCGTACCGGCCGTGCATCTCCGGGCATCCTGGATGGCATCATGGTGGAATACTACGGTTCAGCAACGCCTCTGCGTCAGCTGGCACAGGTGACGGTGGAAGATTCCCGTACTCTGGCAATCTCTGTTTTTGACCGCTCTATCAGCGCTGCTGTTGAAAAAGCGATCATGACCTCTGATTTGGGTCTGAACCCGTCTTCTGCAGGCGCGACAATTCGTGTTCCATTGCCAGCGCTGACCGAAGAACGTCGTAAAGACTTGATCAAAGTGGTGCGTGGCGAAGCAGAGCAGGGCCGTGTCTCTGTCCGTAACGTCCGCCGCGATGCGAACGATAAAACCAAAGCACTGTTGAAAGATAAAGAAATCAGCGAAGACGAAGATCGCCGTTCCCAGGACGATATTCAGAAACTGACTGATATTTTCATCAAGAAAATCGACGTTGCTCTGAGCGAGAAAGAAGCCGAGTTAATGGAGTTCTAATCCGGCTTGAATTTCTTCCAAAGCGCCGCAATTGCGGCGCTTTGTCTTTTATCGGGCTTTAAATTTTTTACCTGTTCGAACAATCTCATGGACAAGCCAGATAAGAGGTTTCAGACTGTGCACTTTCCGAATTTACGAGCGCTATCCCGGGCATTTTCATGAAACAAATGACTATTCTTGGTTCGACAGGGTCTGTCGGCACCAGCACGCTTTCCGTTGTCCGGTCTAACCCTGACGATTTCTCCGTTAAAGCACTGGTTGCAGGGCGCAATGTTGACGTTATGGCGCAGCAGTGTCTTGAGTTTCACCCTGCCTATGCTTCGATGGCGGATGAATCTTCTGCCCGTGCGCTGAGAGCCATTCTGGCTGAACAGGGAAGCCGTACCGAGGTGCTTTCCGGACCCGATGCGGCGACTGAACTGGCCGCTCTTGATGATGTGGATCAGGTGATGTCGGCTATCGTGGGGGCTGCGGGCTTGTTACCGACACTCGCTGCTGTCCGCGCCGGTAAACAGGTGCTTCTGGCTAACAAAGAATCGCTGGTGACCTGCGGGCGCATTTTTATGGACGCTGTCCGCCATAGTCAGTCTCAGCTATTGCCTATCGACAGTGAACATAACGCTATTTTCCAGAGTTTGCCTGAATCCATTCAAAAACAGCTGGGATATGCTTCCCTCGAAAGCCACGGGATCTCCCGCATTATTTTAACCGGATCCGGTGGCCCGTTCCGCGAACTGCCGTTGGATAAATTTCGCGATGTCACTCCTGATCAGGCTTGCGCGCATCCCAACTGGTCGATGGGGCGTAAAATTTCCGTCGACTCGGCAACCATGATGAATAAAGGGCTGGAGTATATTGAAGCCCGCTGGTTGTTTAATGCCTCTGCTGCTGAGATGGAAGTGATTATCCATCCGCAATCCGTGATCCATTCCATGGTGCGTTATTGCGATGGCAGCGTGCTGGCTCAACTTGGCTCGCCGGATATGCGTACCCCAATTGCGCATGCCATGGCATATCCGCACAGAGTCAGAACTGACGTCGAAGCGTTGGATTTTTGTAAAATGGGTGCGATGACTTTCAGTGCACCGGATTACGCACGTTATCCTTGTTTGCAATTGGCTATCGAAGCCAGCAACACCGGGCAGGCAGCGACGACGGCACTGAATGCCGCGAATGAAATTTCGGTGGCCGCGTTCCTCAATGGTGAGATTCGTTTTACTGACATTGCTGGCCTGAATCGTCAGGTGATGGAGCAGTTAGTGAGCGCTGAACCTGATTCTGTTGAGGAAGTGTTGGAGATCGACGCGCAGGCGAGAGCCAGTGCACGTGAGAAACTTCATACATTTGCGCTATAAGGCTGTTTTTGTACTTATGCAGCAGTTTGTTAGCATCACATTGAAATGGTATAGTCTGCGCCACACTGACAGTAGATTTGGCTTTTCAGGGCCTGAGTGTTAAAGGTGGAATCGGTGATCTGTCAGTGTAAGCCGTGCCTGCAAGGGGGACACGGCTTTTTTGCGCGTGTAGTCGCACCAGCGACAGAAAGGTGTGCCGCCAGCTAACTGTTGTGGCGTCGTCAGCCAGAAGAATGTTATGCCAGCCAGAAAGCCGCTGTGTTCTGATAAAAGGAAATGAGTACGCGTTATGTCCCTCGAAAATCAACAGATGTCTGATATGTATTGCTCTCAACCTCGCCATGTTGCCATTATCATGGACGGTAACGGACGCTGGGCAAAACGTCAGGGTAAAATGAGGGTATTCGGTCATAAAGCGGGAGTGAAGTCGGTGCGCAAAGCGGTAAGTTTTGCTGCCAGTCATCACCTTGATGCACTCACGCTTTATGCCTTTAGTAGTGAAAACTGGAATCGTCCGGCCCAGGAAGTCTCCGCATTGATGGAGTTGTTCGTCCGTGCATTAGACAGTGAAGTCAAAAGCTTGCATAAACATAATGTCAGGCTTCGGGTCATTGGCGACGTCAGTCGCTTTAGTGCTCGTCTGCAGGAACGCATTCGTCGTTCAGAAACAATGACTCAAAATAACGACGGTCTTACCCTGAACATTGCCGCGAATTACGGTGGCCGATGGGATATTATTCAAGGCGTTAAGACTCTGGCGGGTCAGGTTGAAGCCGGCACGCTGCGGGCAGAACAGATTACAGAAGAATTGCTGAATTCAGCGGTCTGTATGAGCGAACTGGCACCCGTCGATTTGGTGATCAGAACCGGTGGGGAACATAGGATCAGTAACTTTTTGCTGTGGCAAATTGCCTACGCGGAGCTCTACTTTACCGATGTCCTCTGGCCTGATTTTGATGAAAATACCTTTGAAGGTGCGCTGACTGCTTTTGCACAACGCGAGCGCCGCTTCGGGGGGACTACACCTATCGGCGCCAATGCGTCCTAGGGAGAACATTTGCTGAAGTATCGCATTATCACAGCTCTGATTTTAATACCGATTGTTATTGCAGCACTCTTTTTATTACCGCCTGTCGGTTTTGCCATCGTGACGTTAGTTGTGTGCATGCTGGCAGCGTGGGAGTGGGGGCAACTGGCCGGTTTTGCAAGCCGTAATCAGCGCATCTGGCTGGCTATATTATGTGGTTTCCTGCTGGCAGCGATGATGCTGAGCATACCTGCTTACCAGCAAAGCGTGCATCTGTTGCAAGTCGGAGGCTCATTATGGGCTGCGCTTGCGTGGTGGTGTCTGGCATTGGTGCTGGTGGTTGGATATCCTGCTTCGGCAGCCTTCTGGCGCCATTCCCGTGTGCTGCGCTTAGTCTTTGGCATACTGACTATTGTGCCGTTTTTCTGGGGTATGGTCGCACTGCGCCAATACGGTTATGCAGAAAATCATCATACTGGCGCATGGTGGTTGTTATATGTGATGCTACTGGTCTGGGGGGCAGACTCCGGCGCTTACCTGTTTGGTAAATTATTTGGTAAGCATAAACTGGCGCCTAAAGTATCCCCGGGGAAAACCTGGGAAGGGTTTGCTGGCGGTCTTCTGACTTCAGCCCTCATAGCCTGGCTATTTGGCCGCTATGCACCACTTGATGTGGTACCGTCGACCTTATTGATTTGTTCCGTTGTTGCCGCGCTGGCTTCTGTGCTGGGCGACCTGACGGAAAGTATGTTCAAACGCGAGGCAGGGATCAAAGACAGTGGTCATATGATCCCTGGTCACGGCGGAATACTGGATCGTATCGACAGCCTGACGGCTGCGGTGCCTGTATTCGCCTGTCTGATGCTGTTAGTGTATTAATCCGTCTGTGACGGTGAAGTTTCCTAAGGAATAGTTAGACATATGATGAACATACTCTGGAGCCTGGCCGCCTTTATCGTCGCATTGGGGGTGCTTATCACCGTGCACGAGTTCGGCCATTTCTGGGTTGCTCGTCGTTGTGGTGTGCGTGTCGAACGTTTTTCTGTCGGTTTTGGACGCGCGCTATGGCGCCGGACTGACCGTCAGGGAACAGAGTATGTTCTGGCCATCATTCCTCTCGGAGGCTACGTTAAGATGCTCGACGAGCGCGTCGAGGCTGTAGCGCCTGAATTCCGCCACCAATCTTTCAATAACAAAAAAATCTGGCAGCGCGCTGCTATCATCAGCGCCGGGCCGATCGCCAATTTCATTTTTGCTGTTTTTGCTTACTGGCTGATCTTCGTCATCGGCGTGCCGAGCGTGCGTCCTGTCGTGGCAAATGTCACTGCAAATTCAATTGCCGCACAATCCAATATTTCACCCGGAATGGAACTAAAATCTGTTGCGGGTATCGAAACGCCTGATTGGGATTCAGTTCGTATGGCGTTAGTCGGCGAAATTGGTGATGATCAAACGACGGTTGATGTGGCGCAATTTGGCTCATCCCAGGTCGTTGAGAAAACTCTGGATTTGCGTCAATGGCAATTTGATCCTGAAAAGCAGGATCCGGTGGTGTCTCTGGGGATGATTCCCAGAGGGCCGCAGATAGAATCTGTTCTGCAGGAGGTGCAGCCAGATTCAGCCGCGCAAAAGGCGGGTTTGCAAGCCGGGGACAGGATCGTTAAAGTCGATGGTCAGATTCTGGAAAGCTGGCAGTCGTTTGTCATACAGGTACGTGACAATCCGGGTAAACCAATTGCACTGGAAGTTGAGCGGGCGGGGAATCCCGTCGCGTTAACACTGACGCCGGACACGAAGTCCGCAGGTAAAGGCAAGATACAGGGTTTTGCTGGTGTGGTACCGAAAGTGATACCGCTGCCTGATGAATATAAAACAATCCGTCAGTATGGCCCGTTTGTGGCGTTTTATGAGGCCGGGGATAAAACCTGGCAACTGATGAAACTCACAGTGAGCATGCTGGGTAAGTTAATTACCGGAGATGTGAAGCTGAACAATCTGAGTGGCCCAATATCCATCGCACAGGGCGCAGGAATGTCAGCTGAATATGGTTTGGTGTCTTACCTCACGTTTTTGGCACTCATTAGTGTCAATCTGGGGATCATCAACCTCTTCCCATTACCGGTATTAGATGGTGGACACCTGCTGTTTCTCGCAATAGAAAAGCTTAAAGGTGGGCCAGTTTCCGAGCGAGTTCAGGACTTCAGTTACCGCATTGGTTCAGTTTTGCTGGTGTTGTTGATGGGGCTTGCACTTTTCAATGATTTCTCCCGTCTTTAAGGCCGGAGATTAGGTTAGGAAGAACGCATAACAACGATGGCGATCAAAAAGTTGCTCATAGCGTCGCTGCTGTTTGGCAGCGCCACCGTATACGGTGCAGACGGTTTCGTAGTGAAAGATATTCATTTCGAAGGCCTGCAGCGAGTTGCCGTCGGTGCGGCGTTACTCAATATGCCGGTTCGCGTCGGTGATACGGTGACTGACGATGATATCAGTAATACCATTCGTGCATTGTTTGCCACTGGCAACTTCGAGGATGTTCGTGTCCTGCGCGATGGAAATTCTCTGATTGTTCAGGTCAAAGAACGTCCAACTATTGCCAGCATTACTTTCTCCGGTAACAAATCGGTGAAAGATGACATGCTGAAGCAAAACCTGGAGGCCTCTGGCGTCCGTGTTGGCGAAGCCCTTGACCGTACAACCATCGGCAGCATCGAGAAAGGTCTCGAAGACTTCTATTACAGCGTCGGTAAATACAGTGCATCGGTAAAAGCGGTTGTGACCCCTTTGCCACGTAACCGTGTTGATCTGAAGCTGGTCTTCACCGAAGGTGTTTCTGCCAAAATTCAGCAGATCAACATTGTTGGTAACCATGCCTTTACGACCGATGATCTGATTTCACGCTTCCAGCTGCGTGATGAAGTGCCATGGTGGAACGTGGTCGGTGACCGTAAATATCAGAAACAAAAACTCGCGGGTGACCTTGAAACCCTGCGTAGTTTCTATCTGGATCGCGGTTATGCCCGTTTCAACATTGATTCGACTCAGGTCAGCCTGACGCCGGACAAAAAAGGCATCTACATTACGCTGAACATCACAGAAGGTGAGCAATACAAACTTTCTGGCGTTGAAGTGACTGGCAGCATGGCGGGTCACTCAGCAGAAGTTCAAAGCCTGACTAAAATTGATAAAGGCGAGCTGTATAACGGCGCCAAAGTCACCAAAATGGAAAACGACATCAAGCAGATGCTGGGTCGTTATGGCTATGCCTATCCGCGTGTGACTACACAGCCAGAAATTAATGATGCAGACAAGACCGTCAAACTGCATATCAACGTTGATGCGGGGAACCGTTTCTATGTACGTCATATCCGTTTTGAAGGTAATGACACCAGTAAGGACAGCGTACTGCGCCGTGAAATGCGTCAGATGGAAGGTGCCTGGTTGGGCAACGATCTGGTCGATAAAGGTAAAGAGCGTCTGAACCGTCTGGGTTATTTCGAAACGGTTGATGTTGATACGCAGCGTGTTCCAGGTTCGCCTGATCAGGTTGATGTTGTCTACAAAGTGAAAGAACGTAACACCGGTAGCTTCAACTTTGGTGTGGGTTACGGTACTGAGAGTGGTGTCAGCTTCCAGGTGGGTGTCCAGCAGGATAACTGGCTGGGTACGGGTAATTCTGTTGGCATCAGCGGTACTAAAAACGATTACCAGACATATGCAGAATTCACTATCACTGACCCTTACTTCACCGTTGATGGCGTAAGTCTGGGTGGTCGTATCTTCTATAACGACTTCAAAGCTGATGATGCGGACCTGTCCAGCTATACCAACAGAAGTTATGGTATTGGCGGTAATCTTGGTTTCCCAATCAATGAAAATAACTCATTGCGCCTGGGTCTGGATTACGTACACAACGATCTGTCCAATATGGAACCACAGATCGCTATGTTCCGTTATCTGAACTCTGTTGGGCTGAAACCGCCGGTGACCACCAGTGACAATGCTGATGCTGACTTTAGTGCGAATGATTTCTTCGCCAACCTCGGCTGGGGTTATAACAATCTCGACCGTGGCTACTTCCCGACATCTGGGACGAAAGCCAGTCTGAACGGTAAAGTAACCGTTCCGGGTTCTGATAACGAATATTATAAAATTACATTTGATTCAACCAGTTATATGCCGCTAAATCAGGATCGTGACTGGGTGCTGATGGGCCGTGCGCGTGCAGGTTACGCAGACGGTCTTGGCGGTAAAGAAGTGCCGTTCTACGACAACTTCTATGCCGGTGGTTCAAGCAGTGTTCGTGGTTTCCAGTCGAACACCATTGGTCCAAAAGCGGCATACTACAAATGTACTACGGCTAACACATCTTACAGCGGCTGTCCGATTGATAACTCAAACGACGCAGTTGGCGGTAACGCAATGGCAGTATTGAGTGCTGAACTGATTGTTCCGACTCCATTTGTTAGCGAGAAATACGCTAACTCATTGCGTACTTCCCTGTTCGTGGACAGCGGTACTGTTTGGGATACAGGTTGGGAAAACACCCCGCAGACTATTGCGGCAGGCGTTCCTGATTACAGTAAACCAGGTAACATTCGTGTTTCTTCGGGTCTTGCGTTGCAGTGGATGTCTCCACTTGGACCATTGGTCTTCTCCTACGCACAACCGGTCAAGAAATATGAAGGCGATAAGGCAGAACAGTTCCAGTTTAACATTGGTAAAACCTGGTAACGTTCTGTCCGGGCAGAAGTTGTCCAGCAGAATCGCAATGGCCTGATGATAAATCTCATACACGGGTTTCGGCCCGTGTATTGTTTTCATGTCAGGTGTTTTGTGTAATTTAATGTGCCATATGGCACAACGGGTGATGGAAGGAGTTTATAGTGAAAAAGTGGTTATATGCCGCAGGCCTCGGTTTAGTTATGGCTTCTTCAGCTAGCGTTCAGGCTGCTGATAAAATTGCTATCGTTAACGTAGCAAGTATTTTCCAACAAATGCCTGCTCGTGAAGCTGTAGCAAAACAGCTGGAAAACGAGTTCAAAAGCCGTGCGACAGATTTGCAATCTCAGGAACGTGATCTGCAAACCAAAATGCAACGTCTGCAACGCGATGGCTCTACAATGAAAGCCAGCGACCGTTCTAAACTTGAAAAAGACGTAATGGCTCAGCGTGAAGCATTCTCTGCAAAAGCGCAGCAATTCGACCAGGACAACCGTCGTCGTCAGGGCGAAGAGCGCAACAAAATCCTGAGCCGTATTCAGGACGCTGTGAAAACTGTAGCAAGTAAAGAAGGTTATGACGTTGTTATCGATGCTAATGCCATTGCATATGCTGACAATAGCAAAGACATTACTGCTGATGTGCTGAAACAGGTTAAATAAACATGTCTTCAATTCGACTGGCTGATCTCGCACAGCAGTTGGATGCACAATTGCACGGTGATGGCGAAATTGCCATCACCGGCGTTGCTTCAATGCATTCCGCACACTCTGAGCAAATCACGTTTTTATCAAACAGCCGTTACCGTGAACAGTTGGCTTCCTGCAATGCAGGCGCCGTAGTGTTGACCGAAGCGGATCTGCCATTTTGCCCTACAGCGGCATTAGTGGTTAAAAACCCTTACCTGACGTATGCGCGGATGGCGCAATTGCTGGATACCACGCCAGCACCGGCAGTGGATATCGCGGCGAGTGCGGTGATTTCAGACAGTGCAACATTAGGTAAGAATGTCTCGGTTGGCGCAAATGCAGTCATCGAATCAGGCGTTGTATTGGGTGACAATGTTGTCATCGGTGCAGGCTGTTTTATCGGTAAAGAGGCAAAAATAGGCGCTGGCACACGGTTGTGGGCCAATGTTTCTATTTATCACCGCGTTGAAATCGGCGAGCAGTGCTTGATTCAGTCAGGTACTGTGATCGGCGCTGATGGTTTTGGTTATGCCAATGATCGTGGTAATTGGGTTAAAATCCCACAGTTAGGTACTGTCATTATCGGTGACCGTGTTGAAATCGGTGCCTGTACCACTATTGACCGTGGCGCACTGGATGACACTATCATTAGCAATGGCGTCATCATTGATAACCAATGTCAGATTGCACACAACGTCGTGATTGGAGACAATACGGCGGTCGCTGGCGGTGTTATTATGGCCGGTAGTCTGAAAATTGGACGCTACTGCCAGATCGGCGGAGCCAGTGTTATCAATGGTCACATGGAAATCTGTGATCAGGCCGTAGTGACGGGAATGGGAATGGTAATGCGACCAATCACTGAACCTGGGGTATACTCCTCCGGTATCCCGTTACAACCGAATAAAGTTTGGCGTAAGACGGCTGCATTGGTAATGAATATCGACGAGATGAATAAACGCCTCAAAGCTGTCGAGCGTAAAATCGAAAAAGATTAATTACCACCTACGGTGCTGCTTTGTGTTCCCTTCGTTGAGTGAACCTGCGACATACGTTCCTATTTGCGGCCTGCCTGATGACCTTCTTTTGGGGTCTGGCAGGCCGTGTTATTGATGCCATCAGTTTTTATAGACAGGAAGAGTATTTTGACTACTGACACTCATACTCTGCATATTGAAGAGATACTGGATTTACTGCCACACCGTTACCCGTTCTTGCTGGTTGATCGCGTGTTGGATTTTGAGAAAGGGAAATTTTTGCGCGCTGTGAAAAACGTTTCTTTTAACGAACCGTTCTTCCAGGGCCATTTCCCGGGTAAACCGATTTTCCCGGGCGTTTTGATTCTGGAAGCAATGGCTCAGGCCACCGGCATTCTGGCATTTAAAAGCGTTGGAAAACTGGAACCTGGCGAATTGTATTATTTTGCAGCAATCGACGATGCACGCTTTAAACGTCCGGTCCTGCCGGGTGACCAGATGGTTCTGGAAGTTGAATTCATTAAAGAGCGTCGTGGCGTTGCTCGTTTCAAAGGTGTCGCGAAAGTCGATGGCGAGATCGCTTGCGAGGCATCAATGATGTGCGCCCGCCGCCGGGAGTCTTAATACATGATTGATAAAACCGCCTTTATTCATCCAAGCGCTATTGTTGAAGACGGTGCTGTTATCGGTGCCAGAGTTCATATCGGTCCTTTCTGCTACGTGGGTTCCCAGGTAGAAATTGGTGAAGGCACCGAGCTTAAATCACACGTAGTTCTTAATGGCGTGACCAAAATTGGTCGCGATAACCGCATCTTTCAGTTCGTTTCCATTGGTGAAATTAACCAGGATCTGAAATATGCCGGTGAACCAACACGCGTTGAGGTCGGCGATCGCAACAATATTCGTGAGAGCGTTACCATTCATCGTGGTACCGTTCAGGGCGGTGGTCTGACAAAAGTGGGTAGTGATAACCTGTTGATGGTTAACGCACATATTGCCCACGATTGTGTCATTGGGAATCGCTGTATTCTGGCGAACAACGCGACCCTCGGTGGTCACGTTGAGGTTGATGATTTCGCGATCATTGGCGGCATGACGGCAGTGCATCAGTTCTGTATTATCGGTGCGCATGTGATGGTGGGTGGATGTTCCGGGGTTGCTCAGGATGTTCCTCCGTTTGTCATTGCGCAAGGTAACCATGCGACACCTTTCGGCATCAATATCGAAGGGCTTAAGCGACGTGGTTTCGAAAAAGCCGATCTGCACGCTATTCGCAATGCTTATAAGTTACTGTACCGCAGCGGTAAAACGCTGGAAGAAGCACAACCGGAAATCGCTGCTATCGCGGCTGAATTCCCGAAAGCTAAACCTTTCAGTGATTTCTTTGACCGCTCAACGCGCGGTATTATTCGCTGATCTGCGCTACGGAAAACAATGCAAAAGCCTGTTCTGACAATTGGCCTGGTGGCCGGTGAAACGTCCGGTGACATTCTTGGCGCCGGGCTGATTCGAGCCTTGAAGAAGCATCATCCTGATGCCCGTTTTGTGGGTGTCGCGGGTCCGCTGATGCAGGCGGAAGGATGCGAAGCCTGGTACGAGATGGAAGAACTGGCGGTAATGGGCGTGGTGGAAGTTCTTGAACGGCTGCCACGCTTGTTGAAAATCCGCAAAGATCTGACCCGTCGTTTTAGCGAACTGAAGCCTGATGTGTTCGTGGGCATTGATGCTCCTGACTTCAACATCACGCTTGAAGGTCGTTTGAAGCAGCGCGGTCTGCGTACTATTCACTATGTCAGCCCGTCTGTCTGGGCCTGGCGTCAAAAACGTGTTTTCAAAATCGGCAAGGCAACGGATCTGGTTTTGGCATTCCTGCCTTTCGAAAAAGCGTTTTATGACAAATTCAATGTTCCCTGTCGTTTCATTGGTCATACGATGGCCGATGCGATGCCGCTGCATCCTGATAAACAGGCTGCACGTTTGTCACTCGGTATTCCTGAAGATGTGCATTGCCTTGCTTTGCTGCCGGGAAGTCGTCACGCTGAAGTGGAAATGCTCAGCGCGGATTTTCTGAAAACAGCTTTGCAGCTACGACAGACTTATCCTGATTTACATGTCGTTGTGCCCCTGGTGAATGCCAAACGTCGCGAGCAGTTTGAACGGATCAAGGCTGAAATAGCCCCTGATCTTCCTGCGCATTTGCTCGATGGGAAAGGTCGGGAAGCGATGATCGCCAGTGATGCCGCTTTACTGGCATCGGGAACGGCAGCGCTGGAATGTATGCTGGCAAAATGCCCGATGGTTGTGGGTTATCGTATGAAGCCTTTCACTTTCTGGCTGGCGGAACGTCTGGTGAAAACGCCGTATGTTTCATTGCCAAATCTGCTGGCACGGCGGGAAATTGTCACCGAATTACTGCAAACCGAATGTGTACCTGACAAACTTTCTGCTGCGTTGCTGCCTTTATTGGCTGGTGGTGAGAAAAGCCGGGAACTGCGTGAGACGTTCCTGGAACTGCATGAAAGTATCCGCCGTGACGCAGACGAACAGGCTGCTCAGGCTGTCATGGAGCTGGCAAAGCGATGAGTGATGTATTTATCTATCCACAAGCTGTCTGTATTGCAGGCGTGGATGAAGTGGGGCGTGGTCCTTTAGTGGGGGCAGTCGTCACCGCTGCTGTGATTCTTGATCCTGCTAACCCGATTGCCGGGCTGGCAGATTCCAAGAAACTCTCTGAAAAGCGCCGTGAGGCGTTATACATCGAAATCAAAGAGAAAGCGCTGGCCTGGAGTCTCGGGCGCGCTGAACCACATGAAATTGATGAACTGAATATTTTGCATGCCACCATGCTGGCAATGCAAAGAGCCGTTGCCGGTTTGTGTATTACGCCTGATATGGTGCTGATTGACGGCAATCGCTGCCCTAAACTTCCGATGGCTTCACAGGCGATAGTGAAAGGGGACAGCAAAGTCGCTGAAATTAGCGCAGCCTCAATTTTGGCTAAAGTCACCCGCGACCGCGAAATGGTTGAACTGGATCTTCAGTTCCCTGAATATGGTTTTGCGAAGCACAAAGGCTATCCGACGCCGGTGCATCTTGAAAGTCTTGCCCGTCTTGGAGCCACTACACACCACCGTCGAAGTTTTTCACCGGTGAAACGCGCGCTCGGACTGGCATAACGCGTCATTTGTTCCTGCCCGTTTTTATTGCTAAAAAAGACGGGCACACAAACCTTTAATTCACTCATTTCTGGACTCTGGATATGGCCGAACCTCGTTTTATTCATCTGCGTGTACATAGCGACTATTCCATGGTGGATGGGCTTGCGAAGGTCGGTCCGCTGGTGAAATGCGCAGCGTCACTCGGCATGCCTGCTCTGGCGATTACCGATTTCACTAACTTGTGCGGACTGGTTAAATTTTACGGTGCGGCACATGGCGCAGGTGTAAAACCGATTATCGGTGCAGACCTGAATGTCCAAAGCGAAATTCTGGGTGATGAACTGGCCCAACTGACTGTTCTGGCGATGAATAATCAGGGTTACCAGAACCTGACATTATTGATTTCCAGAGCATATCAGCGCGGTTACGGCGCAGCCGGGCCGATCGTCGACCTCGAATGGCTGGCAGAACTCAATGAAGGTTTGATCCTGCTTTCCGGCGCGAGAATGGGTGATGTCGGTAAGTTTCTGACCCGCGGAAATGATTTGCAAGTCAGTCAGTGCCTGGATTTCTACCAGCAGTATTTCCCTGATCGCTATTATCTCGAATTGATCCGTACCGGTCGGGCAGAAGAAGAAAACTATCTGCATGCGGCGGTCGCACTGGCGACAGAACGCGGTTTGCCGGTGGTGGCAACCAACGACGTGCGCTTTATGGTGCCGGCCGACTTTGATGCCCATGAGATTCGTGTTGCGATCCACGATGGCTTTACACTGGATGATCCTAAACGTCCGCGCAATTACACTTCACAGCAATATATGCGCAGTGAAGATGAAATGTGCGAGCTGTTCGAGGATTTGCCTGAAGCTCTGCAAAACAGCGTGGAAATCGCCAAACGCTGTAATGTCACCATCCGTCTGGGCGAATATTTTCTACCGCAGTTCCCTACCGGTGACATGACCACTGAAGATTTTCTGGTCGAAAAATCAAAAATCGGGCTGGAAGAGCGCCTTGAGTTTTTATTCCCGGATCCGGAAGTTCGTGCACAAAGACGCCCTGAATATGACGAGCGTCTGGACATCGAACTTAAAGTTATCAACCAGATGGGTTTCCCCGGTTACTTCCTGATCGTAATGGAATTCATCCAGTGGTCGAAAGATAACAGCGTGCCTGTCGGGCCGGGGCGTGGTTCCGGTGCGGGTTCTCTGGTGGCGTATGCCCTGAAAATCACCGATCTGGATCCGCTCGAGTTTGACCTGCTGTTCGAACGTTTCCTTAACCCTGAACGTGTTTCCATGCCCGACTTTGACGTCGACTTCTGCATGGAAAAACGCGACCGGGTTATCGATCACGTTTCAGAAATGTATGGCCGCGAAGCGGTCTCGCAGATCATCACCTTCGGTACCATGGCGGCCAAAGCGGTGATCCGCGATGTGGGGCGTGTTCTGGGCCATCCTTACGGTTTCGTTGACCGCATTTCCAAACTGGTGCCTCCTGATCCGGGGATGACGCTTGAAAAAGCATTTGCCGCTGAGCCGCAGTTGCCAGAGATTTACGAGGCTGACGAAGAAGTTAAGTCGCTGATCGATATGGCGCGTCAGCTGGAAGGTGTAACCCGTAATGCCGGTAAACATGCCGGTGGTGTGGTGATTGCGCCGACCAAAATCACTGATTTCGCGCCGCTTTATTGTGACGCAGAAGGTAATCACCCGGTCACGCAGTTCGATAAAAATGACGTGGAATACGCGGGTCTGGTGAAGTTCGACTTCCTCGGTCTGCGTACGCTGACCATCATCGATTGGGCGCTGGAGATGATCAACGCCCGCCGCGCGAAAGCCGGTGAGGCACCGCTGGATATTGCGGCCATCCCGCTGGATGATAAAAAAAGCTTCGACATGCTGCAACGCTCGGAAACCACGGCGGTATTCCAGCTTGAATCCCGCGGCATGAAAGATTTGATCAAACGTCTGAAGCCCGACAGCTTCGAAGATATGATCGCACTGGTCGCGCTGTTCCGCCCTGGGCCATTGCAGTCCGGCATGGTGGATAACTTTATTGACCGTAAACATGGTCGTGAAGAGATTTCTTATCCGGATATCCAGTGGCAGCATGAATCCCTGAAACCTGTGCTGGAGCCGACATACGGCATCATCCTGTATCAGGAACAGGTTATGCAGATTGCGCAGGTTCTGGCCGGTTACTCGCTGGGTGGTGCAGACATGCTCCGCCGTGCAATGGGTAAGAAAAACCCGGTGGAGATGGCCAAGCAGCGCGGTGGTTTTGAAGAGGGGGCCAAATCTCGGGGTATTGACGGCGAACTGGCGATTAAAATCTTTGACCTGGTAGAGAAATTTGCCGGTTACGGTTTTAACAAATCTCACTCGGCGGCTTACGCTTTGGTCTCGTATCAGACGCTGTGGCTGAAAGCGCACTATCCTGCGGAGTTCATGGCGGCGGTAATGACGGCTGATATGGATAATACCGAGAAAGTGGTCGGGCTGGTGGATGAATGCTGGCGTATGGGGCTGAAGATTTTACCGCCTGATATCAACAGCGGTCTGTATCATTTCCACGTGAATGATGAAGGCGAAATTGTTTACGGCATCGGCGCGATTAAAGGCGTGGGTGAAGGTCCGATTGAAGCCATTATTGAAGCGCGTAACGAAGGCGGCTATTTCAAAGAACTGTTTGATCTCTGCGCGCGTGCTGACGTCAAAAAACTGAACAAACGTATTCTCGAGAAGCTGATCATGTCCGGGGCGTTTGACCGCCTGGGACCACACCGTGCCGCGTTGATGAGTTCCCTAAGCGACGCATTGAAAGCCGCTGATCAACATGCCAAAGCCGAGGCGATTGGTCAGGTTGATATGTTTGGTGTGCTTGCAGAAGCACCTGAGCAGGTTGAGAAATCTTACGCGAATGTGATGCCATGGCCGGAACAAACTGTTCTGGATGGCGAACGTGAGACGCTCGGCTTGTATCTGACCGGCCATCCGATCACACAATATTTGAAAGAAATTGAACGTTATGGCGGCGGCCAGCGTTTAAAAGATATGCATCCGACGGAACGGGGCAAAATGACCGTCGCAGTGGGGCTGGTCCTCGCTGCGCGTGTCATGGTCACCAAGCGGGGTAACCGCATTGGGATCTGTACACTTGATGACCGTTCCGGTCGTCTGGAAGTGATGTTGTTCACCGAAGCGTTGGAAAAATTCCAGCATTTATTGGAAAAAGACCGTATCCTTATCGCCACAGGACAGGTCAGCTTTGATGACTTCAGTGGCGGGCTTAAAATGATGGCCCGCGATGTAATGGACATCAGTGAAGCACGGGAAAAATATGCTCGCGGTCTTGCTATCTCGCTGACTGACAGGCAAATTGATGACCAGCTTTTGAACCGTCTCCGCCAATCGTTGGAACCACATCGATCGGGGACGATACCAGTGCATCTGTATTACCAACGAGAAAACGCAAGAGCCCGGCTACGATTCGGGGCGTCATGGCGTGTTACGCCAACGGACAAACTGTTGCTGGATTTGCGAGGCCTGGTCGGTACTGAGCAGGTGGAACTGGAATTTGACTAAAATAGGAATGCTATGAGTCTGAATTTTCTTGATTTTGAACAGCCGATTGCGGAACTGGAAGCGAAAATTGACTCGCTGACTGCAGTCAGCCGTCAAGACGAAAAATTAGATATTAATCTGGACGAAGAAGTTGCACGCTTGCGCGAGAAAAGCGTTGAACTGACCCGTAAGATTTTCTCTGATCTGGGTGCCTGGCAAATTGCCCAACTGGCACGCCATCCTCGTCGTCCTTATACGCTTGATTACATCAAACATATCTTTACCGATTTTGATGAACTGGCGGGTGATCGTGCATTCGCAGACGATAAAGCTATCGTTGGCGGTATTGCTCGTTTGGGCGAACGTGCCGTGATGATCATTGGTCATCAGAAAGGCCGTGAAACGAAAGAGAAAATTCGTCGTAACTTCGGCATGCCCGCCCCGGAAGGGTATCGCAAAGCGCTACGTCTGATGGAAATGGCTGAGCGTTTCAAACTGCCAATCATCACCTTCATCGACACACCGGGCGCTTATCCGGGCGTGGGCGCTGAAGAACGTGGTCAGTCTGAAGCGATCGCCCGTAACCTGCGCGAAATGTCCCGTCTGAATGTCCCGGTTATCTGCACCGTTATCGGTGAAGGTGGTTCAGGTGGTGCACTGGCGATTGGTGTGGGTGATAAAGTTAATATGCTGCAATACAGCACCTATTCGGTTATTTCGCCGGAAGGTTGTGCATCAATTCTGTGGAAGAGTGCGGATAAAGCCCCTCTGGCCGCGGAAGCGATGGGCATCATTGCACCGCGTCTGAAAGAGCTGAAACTGATCGACTCTGTGATCCCTGAGCCTTTGGGTGGCGCTCACCGTAACGTAGAAGCGATGGCTGCTTCTCTGCGTGCACAACTTGAAGCTGATCTGAGCGATCTGGATGTGCTGAGTACGGAAGAGCTGCGTAACCGTCGTTATCAGCGTCTGATGACTTACGGCTACTGCTGATCCTGAACGTGATTTTCGAAAGGCCACGCATTGCGTGGCCTTTTTTATTGTCCGTTTTCATCTATCCATCTTTCCAGCATTCTTAAATTTCCCCATTTCACTTTAAACTCAACGGTAAAGGGTACCCAGCAGGCACTAACCGTGTTTCTATAAATACCTTAGAAAATAAATAACAGAAGGATTTGTCAGATGAATATTATCGCTATCATGCGCCCGGAAGGGGCTTACTACAAAGACGAGCCGATCCGTGAACTGGATAGCGCGCTGACGCTTCTCGGATTTCAGGTCATTTATCCGCGCGATCGCGCGGATCTGCTCAAACTCATCGAAAATAATGCCCGCATTTGCGGCGCTATTTTCGACTGGGATCAGCATAGCGAAGAGCTGTGTACAGCCATTAATGAGCTGAATGAATATCTGCCGCTTTACGCTTTCATCAATACGCATTCGACGCTGGACGTCGACGTTAATGAAATGCGCATGGTGCTCTATTTCTTTGAATACGCACTGAGTGCGGCGGAGGATATTGCCAAACGCATCCGCCAGTACACCGATGAATACATCGATACCATTACACCGCCGCTGACTAAAGCGTTGTTCACCTACGTAGAAGAAGGAAAGTACACTTTCTGTACGCCGGGGCATATGGCCGGTACGGCGTTTTTAAAAAGCCCGGTAGGGACGTTGTTCTATGATTTTTTCGGGGCCAAAACGTTGAAAGCCGATGTGTCGATTTCTGTGACAGAACTTGGTTCCCTGTTGGATCACACTGGTCCGCATCTAGAGGCGGAGGAATATATCGCCCGTACTTTCGGCGCCGAGCAAAGTTATATCGTCACTAATGGCACCTCGACGGCCAATAAAATTGTCGGAATGTATGCGGCACCGGCAGGGAGTACGGTGCTGATTGACCGCAACTGTCATAAATCGCTCGCCCATCTGATGATGATGACCAATATTGTGCCGGTCTATTTGCGTCCCAATCGCAACGCGTATGGCATTCTTGGCGGGATTCCTAAGCATGAATTCACCCGCGAAAGCATCGAAGAGAAAATTGCACAGACAGAGAATGCCACCTGGCCAGTGCACGCAGTGATCACTAACTCGACTTACGACGGCTTGCTGTACAACACGGATTACATCAAAAACACACTGGATGTTCCGTCGATTCATTTCGATTCTGCATGGGTGCCATACACTAATTTCCATCCGATTTATGACGGTAAAAGCGGAATGAGCGGCGAGCGCATTCCCGGAAAAGTCATTTACGAAACGCAATCAACGCACAAACTACTGGCAGCTTTCTCACAGGCATCGATGATTCACATTAAGGGTGATTACAACGAAAGTACCTTTAATGAAGCCTATATGATGCACACCACAACATCGCCAAATTACGGCATTGTGGCTTCTGCAGAAACTGCCGCGGCGATGTTGCGCGGTAACCCCGGACGGCGTCTCATTAACCGCTCGGTTGAACGCGCGCTGCATTTCCGTAAGGAGATACAGCGGTTGCGGGAAGAAACCGAGGGCTGGTTCTTTGATATCTGGCAGCCTGAATATATTGATGAAGCCGAGTGCTGGCCGCTGAATCCCGATCAAAACTGGCACGGTTTTGCCAACGCCGATACCGATCATATGTATCTTGATCCGATCAAAGTGACGATCCTGACACCCGGAATGGATGAAACGGGTAAGCTGGAAGAACAGGGGATCCCGGCGGCGTTAGTGGCGAAATTCCTCGATGAGCGCGGTGTGGTGGTAGAAAAAACCGGCCCGTACAATCTGCTTTTCCTGTTCAGTATCGGCATTGATAAAACCAAATCCATGAGTCTGATGCGCGGCCTGACTGATTTTAAGCGCAGTTATGATCTCAATTTGCGGGTCAAGAATATGCTGCCTGATCTGTATGCGGAAGATCCTGATTTTTATCGCAATATGCGGATTCAGGATCTGGCGCAGGGGATCCACAAACTGATCGTTCGTCACGACCTGCCGCGTTTAATGTTGGAAGCATTTGATGTGCTGCCGGAAATGAAAATGACGCCGTACGAAATGTTCCAGCATCAGGTACGCGGACATATTGATGAATGCGACATTGATGAACTGGTCGGCAAAGTGTCAGCCAACATGATCCTGCCTTATCCGCCGGGTGTACCTGTGGTGATGCCGGGCGAGATGATCACGGAAGAAAGTCGGGCTGTGCTCGATTTCCTGATTATGCTTTGTTCAATAGGCGAGCGTTACCCTGGTTTTGAAACTGATATTCATGGAACGCGGCTCACAGAAGACGGGCGCTATCTGGTGAAGGTCTTAAAACTTCCGGAAGCGGGTTAGCAAACTGCCCTCTTTAAGAGGGCTTTTTATTGACGTGTTTGGCCGCCCTGAGTAACGTGCAGGTCAGAAATCAACAGGACATGACTATGCTTAATCTCCGCCAGATCCACCATATCGCCATCATTGGCTCTGATTATCAGGCCAGCAAACACTTCTACTGTGACATTCTCGGGTTCACGTTACTGGGGGAGTTTTACCGTGAGGAACGCGATTCCTGGAAAGCTGACCTGGCGCTTAATGGTCATTACACCATTGAATTATTCAGCTTTCCGCAACCGCCAGCCCGGCCAAGTCGTCCTGAGGCGTGCGGATTACGCCATCTGGCGTTCAGCGTTGAAGATATCGCACAGTCCATTTCCGCCCTCACTGAAGCCGGCATTGTCTGCGAACCGGTAAGAATTGATCCTTACACCGGCAAAAAATTTACTTTCTTCAACGATCCGGATGGCTTGCCGCTGGAACTGTACGAATCCTGATTATCCTATGAGTTCAAAACTGACCGTGACATTTCTTTCAAAACATCTGCTCAATAAAATCGGTGATGCACGAAGACTTTGCGTTGCGTTCAGCGGCGGACTGGATTCTTCCGTACTGCTGGCCGGACTGGCTGAGTTACGCGACAAAGCGTTGCCGGATATCGAACTGCGTGCATTGCATATCCACCATGGACTAAGCCAGTTTGCAGATGACTGGGTCGCACACTGCCAGACGTTTTGTCAGCAGCGAGATATTCCTTTCTCCGTCGCTAAAGTGCAGGTAGATGCGCAGGAAGGTGGGATTGAAGCGGCGGCACGAACGGCACGTTATCAGGCATTTGCTGAAAGTCTGACTGCTGGTGAAGTGTTACTGACAGCACAACACCTGAATGACCAATGTGAAACTTTCATGCTGGCGCTTAAACGTGGAAGCGGACCTGCCGGTCTCTCGGCGATGAGCGGGGACAGTTCAACACACGGTTATCGCTTGTTACGGCCTTTTCTGGAGCTCAGCCGTGAGCAGCTTGAAGAATACGCGAAGCAGTTAAAGCTCTGCTGGATTGAAGATGACAGTAACCGGGATGCCCGCTTTGATCGCAATTTTCTGCGACTGGATATTTTTCCCGCACTTTACCAGCGCTGGCCGCACTTTGCGCAAGCCACAGCCCGCAGCGCATCACTTTGCGCAGAGCAGGAGACGCTGCTGGATGAGTTGCTCAGTGAATCTCTCACTTCATTGACCGATGAGCAGGGCAGTCTGTCGGTTGAGAGGCTGAAGGCGTTTTCAGCCGTCAGACGCTCTGCGCTATTACGTCGCTGGCTGGCATCGCGTGGCGCAAGAATGCCTTCGCGTGAACAACTGCAGAGAATATGGGATGAGGTAGCTTTGAGCCGCGAAGATGCCCAGGCGCAGTTAGTGCTGGGGAAAATGGTAGTCCGGCGTTTCCGTGGGCGTTTGTATGTATTGCCAGAACGCCGGTCGCTTAAAGATCAAATCCTCTGCTGGGATCCGGCTGAAAAATTAACGCTACCTGACGGTCTGGGCTGTCTGATTGCCGATCATGTTCTCATCGCGCAGGGGGCTGACTGTTTGATCCGCCAGCCACGTGCTGGCGAAAAGATCACTGTGCGTTTTCAGGTGCAGGGATATATCGAAAAAGTCGGGCGGGATCGTGCGCGCCAGGCGAAAAAATTGTGGTCTGAGTTAGGTGTGCCGCCATGGGAACGAGGTCGTATCCCTTTGGTTTATTACAATGATCAATTGATGGCAGCCCCGGGTTGGTTTATTACGCGCCAGTCCCGGGCTGAAAATAATGAAGCGCAATGGCGGATCATCTGGTCGGCTGCGTAATAAACGGAAAGAACGGTTTATTTGAGGCGGATGTTATTTGCCCGGGGAGTTGTGATGCAAGTAATGGGAAGAACACTGGCAGGGATAGTGGCATCGATGCTGATCAATTTGCCTGCTCTGGCGGGGGGAAATGTGGTTGACGGGCAGTCTAAATCAGCCAGCTGCTCGGCATGTCACGGCGCAACGGGTAAAGCCATTAATTCGATTTATCCTAATCTGGCAGGGCAAAATGCAGATTATCTGGCGCTTTCACTGCATGCTTACAAGAAGGGTGAGAGAAGTGGCGGGCAGGCGGGTGTGATGCAGGCTTTTAGTGCGTCATTATCCGATCAGGATATCAGTGATTTGGCAGCGTATTACGCCAGTCTGACGTCGTTGAAATAAGATTGCTTCAGAAATGCAAACGGGCAATCCTGAGATTGCCCGTTAGGTAACTGACGTCGGTTGTCGCTATTCGGCACTGACGACAACGGTGCCAATTTCCGGATGGCTAAAGCTTTCAATGTGATCCAGACGCAGATCTCGTTGTTCGCCGTTCGCCTCAACCACCAGATATTCCACTTTCTTACGCATTAACAAATCGTTGGCTTTAGCCTCAACGACTTCTCCGCTACGCATCTTCAGCGTCAAAACCAGGTGATGCTGGCAGGCGAGCTCGAGATTATCGTAGTCATCACAATTGATGGGTTGGTACTCATCATTCATCGACATAATCGCTCACCAATAAGTTAGCGGCGGCGTAGGCCGCCTGGTCCCTAACGGAAGACGGAAGTTCAGCATTTGCTGCGACTTCGTCCAATGCTTTCAATACACAGCCCAACGCATCGGGCACATATCCGAGATCACCGCTGGCAATTTCAGAATATCTACGGCGTACCAACTCACAGTATTGTTGCATAAGTTCTCCCTAAAAAGCGTATCCCTCTGAGGAAAGCGCAGAAAGATAAGCTCTCAGTATTTAACGACTATAGCACAGGAGAGTGTGAGTTATTAGCAGGCCTGTAAAGGTAAATCGTTTGCGTAAAGCCTTTATTGCGGATGACCATCGGGGGAAAACTGGCCGCAGCAGGATGCTTTCAAGTACACTGTGCGTCTATTATCAAGGGGTTTACCATGGCGTTAAAAGCAACCATTTATAAAGCAGCGGTCAATATCGCTGATATGGATCGTAATTTCTTTCATGACGCCAGCCTGACTCTGGCACAGCATCCTTCCGAAACAGAACAACGCATGATGCTGCGTCTGCTGGCATGGATTTACCATGCCGACGAACGACTGACTTTTACCCGCGGATTAAGCGCCGAAGATGAGCCGGAAATCTGGCGTAAAAACGACCATAACGGCATCGAATTATGGGTCGAATTAGGACTACCTGATGAGAAGCGTCTGAAAAAAGCCTGTAACCAATCGCGTGAGGTGGTCCTTTATGCGTATGGTGAGCGTGCTGCGAAAGTCTGGTGGTCGCAAATCGAGGGGAAAGTCAGAGGTTTTGAGAACCTGCGTATCCGTTATTTAGAAGATGAGTTGCTGAATCAATTGACTGCTTTTGGCAGCCGTACCATGAACTTACAGGCCACATTGCAGGACGGAACTATTTGGCTTTCTGATGCTCAGAGTAATTTGGAAATTCATTTTTCTGAATGGAAAGAGTCTGTCATAAAAGAAGCCAGGTAATCAGCGTGCTAATCCTTTCAGGAAAACTGGAAATACCTGACAGCGAAATCGAATTAACGGCGATCCGCGCTCAGGGCAACGGCGGTCAAAACGTCAATAAAACATCAACGGCTATCCATTTACGCTTTGATATTAAAGCGTCGAGTTTGCCAGAATATTACAAAGAGCGGTTACTGGCTTTTAATCATCATTCTGTTACTGCCGACGGCTGGGTCATTATCAAAGCCCAGGAATACCGGAGTCAGGAGATGAATCGAGAAGCCGCTCTGGCCCGGTTGGGGGCACTGATTTCACAGGCGATGGTAGTAGAAAAACCGCGCCGCGCGACGAAGCCGACTCGTGGGTCTAAAATTCGTCGGGTTGAAAGTAAAGTTCGCAAGGGTGCGACAAAAGCATTACGGGGCAAAATACGTTAGCCCTAACTTCGTGCTGCAGGACAATTTTTATCTCGGCACTGTAGAAAAGCAGTAGGGGAGAAACTGTGAAAAAAATCATCATTAGTGCAGTGCTGGCGCTCGGGGCGCTGTCACTCTTCGGTTGCCATACCGCCGCCTTTAATCATGAAAAACCGTTGCAGGCTATGCAGCAGAGTTACAGTGGCGTGTTGCCGTGCGCAGATTGCAGTGGCCTGAAGACGTCATTATTCCTGGATCAGGATGGGACTTACATCCTTCAGGAGGAATATCAGGGCGGCAAAGAGGGCGATCAGGTGTTTGCCAGCTACGGACGCTGGGCCCGCACTGCGGATAAACTGGTGCTGACGGACAGCCAGGGCGAGAAACGTTATTTCCATCCGAAAGATGAAAATCTGGAAATGTTGGATCAAAGCGGTGAGCCGATTACGTCCACATTCAACTATACGTTGACGCCGGTGCAGCAGAATTTGCCGAAAACGCCAATGGCACTGAGCGGAATGATGCAATACAGCGCCGATGCTGCTTCCTTTAAAGATTGTGCGACAGGCAACATATTCCCGATGTCGGCAAATAAATCGCTGGAAGAAGGGTATCTTGCCTCGCGTAAAACCCCCAATCAGCTGGTCTTCCTTTCTATGGACGGGCATTTCATGACAGAGCCGTCAATGGAAGAAGGGCAGGTGCAAAAGGCTGTGGTTGCAGATAAAAACGTACGGTTTGATGCAACGAAGTCCTGCCCGTAAAAGCGATTAGGCTCAGGCGGAATAGCACAAATAAAAATGCCCGCATTACGCGGGCATTTTTATGGACAAATGATCATCAGCGGATCTTAACGCGGGATCTGGCTCAGCAGATATTCCACGATATCGCTTTGTTTGATCATCTGTTTTTCGCCAGTGCGACGGTTTTTGTATTCCAGCTCTTCAGCATCCAGATTACGATCACCAATCACCACCTGATGCGGCACACCGATCAGTTCCATGTCCGCGAACATGACGCCCGGACGTTCTTTACGATCGTCGAGGATCACATCGATACCGTGTGAACGCAGTTCTTTATACAGCGCTTCTGCCGCATCTTTCACACGGAAAGATTTGTGCATGTTCATTGGCAGGATAGCGACCTGGAACGGTGCGATAGCATCCGGCCAGATAATACCGCGGTCATCGTGGTTTTGTTCAATCGCCGCAGCGACCACACGAGTCACACCGATACCGTAACAACCCATGGTCATCAACTGGTTACGACCATCTTCGCCCTGAACGGTAGCATTCATCGCTTCGGAATATTTGGTTCCCAGCTGGAAGATATGACCAACTTCGATACCGCGTTTAATGACCAGCGTTCCCTGACCATCAGGGCTTGGATCACCGGCTACTACATTACGGATATCGGCTACTTCTGGCAGCGCAGCATCGCGATCCCAGTTAATTCCGAAATAGTGTTTACCGTCGATGTTAGCGCCTGCGCTGAAATCGCTCATTGCAGCAACAGTACGATCCGCGACGATTGGCATTGGCAGATTAACCGGACCGAGTGAACCCGGGCCAGCCGCGACGATCTCACGAATCTCTGCTTCCGTTGCAAATGTTAGTGGTGCAGCAACTTGCGGCAGCTTCTCGGCTTTGATTTCGTTCAGCTCATGATCACCACGAACCAGCAAAGCAACCAGTTTATGACCGCTTTCCGCTGTTGCATGAACCATCAGAGTTTTCACCGTTTTCTCAACCGGAACCTGGAACTGTTCTGTCAGTTCAGCGATAGTTTTTGCGTCCGGCGTTTCGACAATCCGCATTTCTTCTGTTGCTGCAGCTCGTGGCGTTGCGGGTGCCAGCGCTTCTGCGAATTCGATGTTAGCGGCGAAATCAGAAGAATCAGAGAATACGACATCATCTTCACCGCTCTGTGCCAGCACCTGAAATTCGTGAGAGGCGCTGCCGCCGATAGAACCGGTATCCGCCAGCACGGCACGGAAATCCAGACCCATACGGTTGAAAATCTGACTGTAGGCCGCGTACATCGCGTCATAAGTTTCCTGCAAAGATTCCTGCGTCGTATGGAATGAGTAGGCATCTTTCATCAGGAATTCACGGGAACGCATTACACCAAAACGCGGGCGAACTTCGTCACGGAATTTAGTCTGGATCTGGAAGAAATTCAGTGGCAGCTGCTTGTATGAGCTGACTTCATTACGGATCAGGTCAGTGATCACTTCTTCATGGGTTGGACCCAGTACGAACGGGCGCTCGCCACGATCAACGAAACGTAACAATTCCGGACCATATTGCTCCCAACGTCCGCTCTCCTGCCACAAATCAGCGGGCTGGACTACCGGCATCGACACTTCAATGGCGTTCGCGTTGTTCATTTCTTCGCGTACGATGTTTTCAACTTTCTTGAGAACACGTAAGCCGGTCGGCAGCCAGGTATACAGGCCTGAGGCCAGTTTACGGATCATCCCTGCGCGCAGCATCAGCTGGTGGCTGATAACTTCCGCGTCGGCTGGCGTCTCTTTCAGTGTAGAGAGCAGATATTGAGTAGTACGCATGATGTGTTGGTTCCGTTAGCACTGCAAATTGCAATCGGGCTGCCATGGGCAGCCAAAACGTGAAAAGTGGCTTAGTTTACCAGCGAGTTGCTATTGTCAAAAGAGAGGCAGAGGAAATTTAGTCTTTGTCGAGGGACAATACCTGATTCACAGAGCCTGTGACCCGCCAGCGGACATTAAACTCGAGTAAACGAACGGCATAATCGCGCGCTGTGGCTTCACCTTTGCGATAAGCCGGACGGGGATCCTGTCCTAAAACCTGCGTGATGAAGCGGCGCAGATGCGGGTATTGCCTCGCATGCTCAGCCAGCTGCTGTTCAGCCTGTGGTAAAAATTCTACCGGCATATCGGCATCAGGTGCGTGCTGAGCAAAACCGGCGTGTGCATCAGGATGGCTTTCCGCAAAGGGAAGATACGGCTTAATGTCCACAACAGGTGTGCCATCCACTAAATCCAGACTGCCAAGCTGCAGAATGACATTCTGACCCTGACAGCGAATCCCTTTCAGTTCAACCAGAGACATCCCGAGCGGATTAGGCCGGAAGGTTGAACGGGTGGCAAATACACCGGTACGCACATTCCCGCCCAAACGTGGTGGGCGAACTGTCGGACGCCAGCCGCTTTCCATCGTCTGATGGAAAATAAACATCACCCATAAATGGCTGAAGTCTTCCAGCCCGCGAACAGCTTCGGGCTGGTTATAAGGCGGATGCAGATGTAATTCGCCGCCACCATCCTGGATCAATCCGGGCTGGCGCGGAACAGCAAACTTCTCTTTATAGGGCGAGTGAATGATCCCTATTTGCTCAAAAGAAAATGAGGTCATTTAAACGTGACGTTCAGGGCGGAACCCTGACAAATCGCCTGCTGGAAGCAGCCTGGTACGCCGCTGATAATCTGGCACTGATGTAACAATACGGCATTGGCCTTCATATAGGATGCACGGGTCAGCATTCTTTTCCGTGCAGTAGCCAGACTCGGTGGCGCATCATTTTGAGCGCTCTGGCAAGATTCGCCGGAGACTTCGCCCAGATCACGGAATGGAGTTCCGACTAAAGCTTCTGCATCTTTATAGAGCTTTACAGGAGCGGGGCGTACTGGTGTCGGCTTTGGTTTGACAGGTTTTGGTTCTTCTTTTACAACAGGCGCAGGGGGGGTTGGCTGTGTGTGTTGAGTCAGGGAACAACCCGCCAGCAAAAGTGCCGACAAACAGAGAGGTAAAGCACGCATGGTATATCCTCTGCTTTTTAATATGTTTACAGGAAAGAATGTGGCGTTATTGAACCAAGGTATTGAGAAAATAACAAGGCGGGCATAAGCCCGCCTTGTTATTTATTTATGAAAAGATGTATTTGCGAGTCTACTATCTTAGAAACGAATACTCAGGAAAAATGTAGGGTTCCTGATTTCGGGCAATTACCAACCTTTCACTGCGCCACCGTTGAAGATTTTATTCGCTGCAGCGTTCACTTCATCAGACTGGTAAGCCTGAACGAATTTCTTCACGTTTTCAGCATCTTTGTTATCTTCACGTGCAACGATCAGGTTCACGTATGGAGATTCTTTATCTTCTACGAAGATACCGTCTTTCTCTGGCGTCAGGTTGATCTGGCTGGCGTAAGTGGTGTTGATTACGGCCAGAGCGATTTTCGCATCATCCAGTGAACGTGGCAGTTGTGGTGCTTCGAGTTCGACCAGTTTCAGATTTTTAGGGTTCTCAGTCACATCCAGAACTGTCGGTAACAGACCAACACCGTCTTTCAGTTTGATCAGACCTTGTTTTTGCAGCAGCAGCAGAGAACGGCCTAGGTTAGTCGGGTCGTTTGGCAGCGCAACCTGGTCGCCATCTTTCAGCTCATCAATAGATTTGATTTTCTTAGAGTAACCGGCGATTGGGTAAACGAACGTGTTACCCACCGGGACCAGTTTGTAACCGCGATCTTTGATCTGCTGATCAAGATAAGGTTTATGCTGGAAGGCGTTAACATCGATGTCACCTTTGCTCAGTGCTTCGTTAGGCAATACATAATCATTGAAAGTCACCAGCTCAACATCAAGACCGTATTTCTCTTTAGCTACTTTCTGTGCAACTTCAGCGACCTGCTGTTCAGAGCCTACGATCACACCCACTTTGATGTGATTTGGATCTTGTTCTTTTGGCCCGCAGCCCACTAAAGCCAGCGATCCCAGAAGCGCGCCGACAACTGCAATGGATTTGAATTTGTTAGACATGTCCTTTCCTCAATAAACGGATATAAATCATTCACAGGTAGCTATTACAGCTGTTGTTTCGTTATTTATGTGTGACTGCTTTTACGATGCGGTCGCCACAAAATTGAATTAAATACACCAAAACCACTAGCAGGACTAATACAGTATTCATGACAGTTGCGTCGTAACCGATATAACCGTACTGATAACCGATTTGTCCCAAACCACCGGCACCGACAGCGCCACCCATAGCAGAATAGCCTACAAGAGTGATCAGCGTGATGGTGGCAGCATTGACCAGACCTGGCAGAGCTTCCGGCAATAAGATTTTTCGGATGATCTGCATCGGTGTTGCACCCATTGCGCGGGCGGCTTCCACCAGACCGCTTGGAATTTCCAGCAGGGCATTCTCAACCATGCGGGCAATAAACGGCGCAGCACCCACAGTCAGCGGGACAATCGCTGCCTGCAAACCGATTGAGGTGCCGACAATCATACGCGTGAAGGGAATCATCCATACCAGCAAGATAATAAAAGGAATGGAACGGAAAATGTTAACCAGCGCCGACATCACGCGATAGATATTTTTATTCTCTGCAATCTGACCCGGACGGGTGACGTACAGCAGTACGCCGAAAGGCAAACCTAACACAAAACCAAAGAAGCCAGAGGTTAGCGTCATGATGACCGTTTCCCAGATTCCGCGGCCCATTAACCACATCATTGCCTCAGACATAACCCAGTACCTCTACTTTCACCTGATTCTCATGCAGGAACTGAATTGCCGCCTGAGTATTTTCTTCTGAACCGTGCATTTCTGTCAGCATAATCCCGAACTTTACACCGCCGGCATAATCCATCTGAGCACTGATAATATTATTGTTGATGTCAAAGCGACGGACTGCTTCGGAAAGCAGCGGGGCATCAACGGACTGACCGGTAAATTCCAGGCGCAGTAAAGGAACGCGACCCGTTTCAGGCTGGGGTACCAGACGCACGGCGTAATCTTCCGGAATATCCAGGTGCAACGTTGACTGAATAAATTGCTGTGCAAGCGGAGTCTTAGGATGTGAGAACATCTCGCTTACTTTATCCTGCTCAATCAGTTTGCCATCGCTGATCACAGCAACTTGATCGCAAATGCGTTTTACGACGTCCATCTCATGGGTGATCAGCAGAATCGTGAGACCCAGACGACGGTTGATATCTTTTAGTAATTCCAGGATTGCGCGGGTGGTAGCTGGATCCAGTGCACTGGTAGCTTCATCACACAGCAATACTTTTGGATTACTGGCCAGCGCACGGGCAATGGCTACGCGTTGTTTTTGTCCACCGGAAAGATTCGCCGGGTAGGCATCATGCTTATCTTCCAGCCCGACCAGGCTCAGCAGCTCGGAAACTCGTTTCTTAATATCGGCTGAAGAAAGATTGTCGAGTTCGAGTGGCAGGGCAACGTTGCCAAAAACGGTGCGTGACGACAGCAGGTTAAAGTGCTGGAAAATCATGCCAATCTGGCGGCGTGCGCGGGTCAGCGCTTTCTCTGAGAAGGACATCAGATCCTGACCATCGACCAACACCTGGCCTTTAGTCGGGCGCTCCAGCAAATTGACGCAGCGTATTAAGGTACTTTTCCCCGCGCCGGAAGAACCGATTACGCCATAAATTTGTCCGGCAGGGACGTGAAGACTCACGTCAGAGAGCGCGACGATCTGGCGCGAACCCTGCAGGAAAATCTTGGTGATGTTAGAAAGTTTAATCATATTATTTTTTATTCTGTCTTTTTGCCGTGACGTGGTGAATTTAACTCTGCGGAGGTCTTCCCCGTAGCATGTCGTGGATGCTAAGGCGTCTAGACGTCTAAGTCAACCAGGTTAGCATTCTCACAAGCATTGAAAACATGCGATACTGGCGCCGTTAATCAGCCATCAGGAGCAAATTCGTGGCACAACCTGTTTCAGCAATCTTTCTCGACCGTGATGGCACTTTGAATGTCGATCATGGTTATGTACATGAAATCGATAACTTCCAGTTTATCGACGGTGTAATCGATGCTTGTCTTAAATTAAAAGAGATGGGCTTTTTACTGGTGCTGGTCACCAATCAGTCCGGTATAGCACGCGGCAAATTTACTGAAGATCAGTTTCTGACTCTGACCGAGTGGATGGACTGGTCGCTTGCCGATCGTGGCGTGGATCTCGACGGTATCTATTTTTGTCCGCATCATCCTGAAGGCTTGGTTAAAGAGTTTACACAAGCCTGTGATTGCCGTAAGCCGCAACCTGGGATGTTTTTGACAGCCAAAGAAGAACTAGGCATTGATATGGCCTCTTCTTATATGGTGGGCGACAAACTGGAAGATATGCAGGCAGCTGCTGCTGCAGGAGTGGGGCATAAGATTTTAGTTCGTACCGGCAAACCCGTAACCCCGGAAAGTGAAAGTGCTGCGGATGCGGTACTGGAAAGCCTTGCTGCATTGCCTTCCTTTATAGCAAAAGGGCAGAAATAACGGCTTCTGGACAAAAAAACGGCAAACGAAATAAAACTGTATTTATTCGCTTGCCATTAAAATCCAACTCCCTATAATGCCGCTCCATCGACAGGGAACAACGTGAACAACATCACGAAGTGACCGGGTCGGAAAGATTAAAAACAGCGGCAACCGGATAAAATAAACGGTTGACACTGAATGAGGAAAGCGTAATATACGCCACCTCGAGTTAGCAAGCGAAAGCGCGTAACTCACTGCTCTTTAACAATTTATCAGACAATCTGTGTGGGCACTCACAAGACGATATCAGCCACCTCGGTGGCAAAAAATATCAAGTCTTAGAGTGACCAAGCAGTAATTCATTTAGTTGAATTATTACGAAGTAATCTCTGAGCACCGCTTCACTTGTTGAAGCAAATCGAACTTTTAATTGAAGAGTTTG